>JBFRWB010000248.1:0-4726 GCA_051439375.1 Microcystaceae cyanobacterium | reverse complement strand
GAGCTTCGGGTCCCCAAAGGAATAACAGGGAATGTCCGAAGGCATCGGCGGGAGAGGATACTGCTACGGTTAGGAAGTTTCCTCCTTCAAGGTAGGAACTGGCTAGGCCGTGGGTGTACCAAGAGGTGACAAAGGTTGTTCCGGTTAACCATCCACCAAGTGCTAGGTAAGCACAGGGGAAGAGTAATAAACCAGACCAACCGACAAATACGAATCTGTCGCGCTTTAACCAGTCATCGAGGGCATCAAACCACCCTCTTTCTGGGGCGCGTCCTACTGCAATAGTCATGACGCTAGAATCTCCAAAAATAATAAGGACATGAATTTAAAGGTTCTCCTAACTCCCTTAATCTCCTTCTAGTGAAGTGTTAAGAGAAATGTGAGAATTCTTTACATTTCTTAATTCAATATCATGATAGAACAAACTTGACTAATTCGCCAACCTTTTCGCCAGAACATAATTTTTTAACATTTTCTTTATATTCTGAGGAGTGAACATTATTGCTATGCGGAAACCTTGTACAATTCCTTGTATTTGGTTGTTATCTGTGATTATCGCCCTTTTTGCAGTGATAGTTTTGCCAGAAGAAACTCAGGAAACGGAAAGCGGAATCGTTGAAATTAAGGTGATTGAAGGAGAAATAGAAGCTATTGAGGTTACTCCTTTTGAACCCGCTAAATTAAATCGATTCAACCCTGAGTACATCTGTTCTTGTTTGGCTATTGCCACAGGAAAACCGCTTAATATTAATCGTCTGCAAGAAGATGACATCTATTTTTCGATTAGGTTAAGTCCCTTTTAAAATTAAAAAGCAAACTACTTGGATTTGTGAAAAAGTCAAGCTAATATTAAGGGATGTAAATTTCAAGAATGGTAAAGCAAGCCTTGAATACCTCTTCTGCAACCCTCTTAGTCTGTCACGGTAGTCGAGATTCCCGTTCGCAAATTGCAGCAGAACGGTTATTGTATTTAGTTAAAGAACATTATAAGGTAGAAAATCCTACAACAACGTCCAATCGCTCCCATAGAACTGCCCTTTTAACCAAATCTTCCCCTTCTGTTGTTGATTTAGGCTTCTTAGAATGCACCGATGTTCCCTTACATCAGCAAATTATCACAGTTGCTGAACAAGCTTTTTGTAATAATGAGTTACTGTTACAAGTATTTCCCCTTTTTCTGTCTGCAGGTGTTCATGTTAAAGAAGATATTCCCCAAGAAATTACCATTGCTCAACAAAATCTTCAATCTCGGATAAAATTAAATATATTGCCCTATTTGGGGTCTTCTACGTCAATTTTTCCCTTACTTGCCCAACGCTTTCAAACCTTACCTTCACAGGGTCGTATTCTTTTAGCCCATGGTAGTCGTCGCTTGGGGGGAAATCAAAGAATTGAACAAATGGCGGCTCAATTGGGAGCAATTCCCGCTTATTGGTCAGTGCAACCAGATTTACGCCAACAGATTAAGGTCTTAGCTCAACAGGGTATCTCTAACATTGCTATTATGCCCTATTTTCTGTTTAGTGGGGGAATTCTCCATAGCCTTCAGCAACAAATTTATGAGTTAACCTCAGATTATCCTAACCTTTCCCTCTCTTTAGGTCATCCCTTGGGAGCAACTCCCGAATTAGCCCAATTAATCGTTAAGGAAATCGAAAATGCCTGATAGTTCTGCTCAACCTCTTGGTAAAGTGTATTTAGTGGGAGCAGGCCCCGGAGATCCGGGGTTAATGACCCTTAAGGGGAAGGAGTTGTTGCAACAGGCAGATGTGGTGGTTTATGATGCTTTAGTCAGTCCACCTATCCTTGCAATGATTGGTTCACAGGCTAAAACCATTAATGCAGGAAAACGCAAGGGTCGTCATTCTAAGTTACAATCGGAAACCACTCAGCTATTACAAGAGTTAGCCCAAGAATACGCTATTATTGTGCGGTTAAAAGGGGGAGATCCCTTTGTCTTTGGCAGGGGGGGCGAAGAAATGGGAGATTTAGTCAAAGCAGGGATTTCTGTGGAAGTTGTACCGGGGATTACATCAGGCATTGCAGCCGCCGCTTACGCAGGAATTCCTGTAACCCATCGGGGGTATAGTTCTTCTGTTACCTTTGTCACTGGACATGAAGCAGTGGGAAAATATCGACCCCAGATCAATTGGACAGCAATCGCTCAAGGGTCAGAAACGATTATTATTTACATGGGAATTCATAATTTATCTTCCATTGTCCAACAGTTACAAGAAGGCGGTTTATTACCTGAAACCCCTATTGCTTTGGTAAGATGGGGAACTTGCCCACAACAAACCAGATTAACGGGTAATTTAGCCGATATTGCGCAAAAGGTAGAAGAAGCCAAATTTGAAGCCCCTGCGATCGCGATAATTGGTAAAGTGGTTGAGTTACATGGTTTATTTCCTTCTTTATAGCTTTGTAACAAGAAGGTATTAAGCAATACTTCCTCTTTTTCTCGCTTCTTTATAAGATGTCCCTACATTATGTAGCCCTGCACGAATCATTTGTTGTTCCAATAAAGCAAAGAAACGGGCGCGATCACCTCCCCGAATCACTGCTAAATTGTGAGATTCTGCCAAAGCCACGGGATATCCGTAGCCTTTGCTTACTTGCGCTAACATAATCCCCAATGCTTGATTTAATAAGTTAGGATTACCGGCTACCCATGCAGGAACTTCTATCCTTGCAATTTCTGATCCCACATGAACATAACAAAAATACACCCACTGATCTTCAGGATATAGATTTAAAACCCGTAAAGAACTACGGAATAAGGTGCTTCTCTGCCCCGGTTGCAATAATTCTGCCCATAGCGTTGCATCTCTCAAGGGTGCAAACACCTGACAAGGGGTTTTATCTAAATCTTGATCCCCACAATGTTCATAACAATTAGGATAAGAATAGGGACAAGCAGGAAGTCTTAAAAAATTCACCCCTTCGATGCTACGGGATGCACTGACATATCCCATCAAAGGAATATTCGCCTCCCTTAATGACTCCCATGCGTCCAAAATCGGTGGTAAAATCTGTTCTCGTGCTTCTGTGGGCAAATTTTCTAAAAACCAATAAATTAACGAACCATCCACCATCGCTAAATTTGGCTCAAAGTGCGCCCCCGGTGGTTTTACCCAATTACACGCCATTTCTACCAGCATTTGGGCTTCTAAAACAGAACGACGATACCCCATCCATTCTTCCGTGCGAATGCCCCATTGTCGCGATTCATAGAGGTCTTCTGGGCGATAATAGACTTCTGGAAGACTGTCTAGGAGAGGATGACGATTTTGCCCGTAGTGTAGCATTACTCGTCCCACATTAATTAGATAACAGTAGGCAATTTCATGGTGAGATGGGGCCAACTGTGATCCATCCGTTGCAAAGACACTGTGGCGATCGCTGGGTGCATCTATAGAAATTGCAATATTAAGGGGTTCAATCGGTGTTGCGGCGGTAAAGAGAAAGCGATCGCGCCATTTTTCTTGCATATCCAGCCATCTTATGGGCTGCTGACAGACTTTATACAAAAGTTCTTGGGCTTTTTCGAGGCGATGGCGACTGGCACGGGATTCTTTTTCAAAATGCTGGCTAATACCGGGCATTTTCGGGGCTAACTTGCTTAAATCTAACATAAATTGAGTAAAATTTTGATGAAATCTGTGATCGCATTTCCGTCTCGTCCATGTTTATCTGATAGTCTGTCCACTGACTTAACACGCAAACCACAGTTTTCTCTAATGTTATATTTTAAAGTGCGGAATGTGGGTTATAAACAGGGAATGGGGAACAAGGAACAAAAAAACGTCCTAAGCTTAATGTGTAGAGTTTTGCTTATCATCATAAAGTCGGGAGAACCGAAAGAGCTTACCAGCCCATGAAAAATGTTACAAACCCCTATGTATCTTATGAATATCAAGTGGGTGGTAGTTTAAAAGTTAAATCACCTAGTTATGTAATCCGTCAAGCCGATGCTCAACTATATCAAGGATTATTAGCAGGAAACTTTTGCTATGTTTTCAATAGCCGTCAAATGGGAAAATCAAGTCTTCGGGTTCGCATCAAACATCAGTTACAACAAGAGGGATATCACTGTGCTTCTCTAGATTTAACCAGTCTGGGGAGTGAAAATACAACCCTTGTACAGTGGTGTAAAGGAATTATTTGGGAATGGGGACGGGGGTTTGGCTTAATCAGAAAGGCTAATTTGAAAGTATGGTGGGAAGAACAAGGGGAATTTTCCCCTATTAAACGCCTAGATAATTTTATTCGCCACATTCTATTAAGATATCTTCCCTCTCAGTCGATTGTTATCTTAATTGATGAGATTGATAGTGTGTTAAGTTTGCCTTTTCCCGTGGATGATTTTTGGGCATTTATTCGCTTTTGCTATAATCAACGGGCAGAACATCCCGAATATAACCGTTTAACCTTTGCTTTATTCGGAGTTGCCACGCCATCTGAGTTAATTCAAGCTAAAGATCGGACTCCGTTTAACATTGGGACGGCCATTGAGTTAAGGGGGTTTCAATCCTATGAAGTTCAAGCACTGATTGAGGGATTAAAGCCAATATTTAGCTATCCTCAAACCATTTTAGGGGAAATTCTCTATTGGACAGGGGGACAACCATTTTTGACTCAAAAACTCTGTCAGATGGTAACAAGCAATCTCTCTCCTTCCTTAACTCCCGACGGGGTATCAGATGAAATTAGTAGATTAGTGCGA
>JBFRWB010000247.1:0-21251 GCA_051439375.1 Microcystaceae cyanobacterium | reverse complement strand
TAAATTTTCTAAATCAATAATTCATTTTGGGATTTAATCTATTTTTTCTTCTTACCCGACAATTTCTGCACCGCCAAATCGGGGTGCTTGTACTTTTTCCCACCTGGCTAAAACCGCGACTCTGACGGCCTGTCCTGTGCCTTTGGGTAAGGCTACCGTAGTTCTTAATTGTTGGTCAGTATATTTGGGGTCAATTCCTAAGCGAATATGGGCTTCAGCCGTTTCATCAAATTTAGCAGTAGCCGTTTCTTTGAGCAAAGCGATCGCTGCTTGAGGCTCATATACCTCGTTGGGATCGACTTTTGCTTGGGCTTCTCGGAAGCGTTTGGATAGTTTTTTCGACATTTTGGTCTCCTTGGGTCTTAACGAAGCTTTTTCGCCTCTCCCCATATCAGTGAACAGTGATCAATTGATGGTTTTAACGTTTATTGGTTAATCGCTAACGGAAACGCCCATATTACGGGCTGTTCCTTCGATAATGTTCATCGCAGCTTCAACGGTGTAAGCGTTGAGATCAGGTAATTTAGTTTCTGCGATTTCTTTGAGTTGGGCGCGGGTAATGCTGCCTACATTTACCTTATTGGGTTGACCCGATCCTTTTTCAATACCTGCCGCTTTACGAATTAAAACAGACGCAGGGGGGGTTTTAAGGATAAAGGTAAAACTTCGGTCTTCAAAGACGGAAATTTCGACAGGAATGACCATTCCTGCTTTATCCGAGGTTTTGGCATTATATTCTTTACAAAATGCCATGATATTAACCCCATGTTGACCCAAAGCCGGGCCAACGGGAGGAGCAGGGTTAGCTTTTCCGGCAGGAAGTGCCAGTTTAATCAATGCAACTACTTTTTTAGCCATTACTAACTATGTTTCTCAATTTGATTAAATTCCAGTTCAACGGGGGTTTCCCGTCCAAAAATGGAGAGAAGGGCTTTGAGTTTACTGCGTTCTGCACTTACCTCAATGACTTCCCCATCAAAGTCTTTGAAGGGGCCAGAAAGAACGGTAATTTGATCGCCAACGGCTACAGATACTTGGATGGTCGGTTCTTGTTCTTGGACTTGCTTGAAGATGCGTTCCACCTCAGCCGGACTCAAGGGAACCGGTTTAACGTGACCTCGACCTCTACCGTAACTGCGCTTTTGTTCGGCCCCAACGAAGTTAATGACATGGGGAGTATTTTTAACAACCTGCCACGCATCGTCATCCATACGCATTTCAATGAGAACATAGCCCGGAAAGACTTTCTCTTCACCATGGAGACGAGACCCATCTTTGCGCACCTTAACGGTAGGAGTTTTGGGAATGCGAACTTGTAGAATGCGATCGCTTACCTCTAGGGTGTGTAGTCGCTGTTCTAGGTCGGTTTTCACCTTTTTTTCGCAGCCTGAAGCCACCTGCACCGCATACCATCTTGGTTTCGCTGCACTTTTTTTGGGTTCGTCAGATTGTTGGTCTGGAGCTTGAGGATGTTCTTCTGCAAAACTCATTTTAGAATACCCTTCCTGATACCCAAGTAAATAGATTATCCACCAGATAAATAACGGTGGCCACAAGGATAACCATTAATATCACTGCTACGGACTCACTAATCAGTTGTTGGCGAGACGGCCAGACAATTTTTGCCAATTCTTCTTGGGTTTCCTTGATGAATCCCCCTGATTGAGCTTCTTCTTTAGTGCTAGGTGAAGTTTTTGTTCCTTTACTGGTTGTGTCTTTTTTAGCCACGATTGAGCGTCCCTTTTACAACAAAACGGTAACTTTAATTGTTCCTTATACCTATTCTATTGGTCAAGGTGGTCACACTTTTGTGTCAGTCTTCAAGGCACTCAAAACTATAAAATTCTCTACTTCAACCATCTAGCGTTAGCAAGAATAGTATTTTTGAACTTTGAATTTATAATCTTGGATTGGATCAACGCGCCCTGGAGGACTTGAACCCCCGACATCCGGTTTTGGAGACCGACGTTCTACCAACTGAACTAAGAGCGCAGGTTGAAAAACTAATTTGCCTTAACCCATGATAGCCTAAGTTGCCTCCTTTGTGTGCGGGGTGAACGCCATCTTGTCGATCTTTTAAGTAAGCGAACGATCAAACCGTTGTTTGATACGGGTAGCTTTCCCAATGCGATCGCGCAGGTAATAGAGTTTGGCCCGACGCACTTTTCCTCGACGGATGATTTTAATAGTGGCCACAATGGGAGAATGAAGTAAAAAGACCCTTTCTACGCCGACACCTTGGAAGATACGACGTACTGTGATAGTCTCGCTGATGCCGCCATTGCGCATGGCGATTACCGTTCCCTCGTAGGGTTGAATCCGCTCTTTGTCTCCTTCGCGGATGCGAACACCGACTCTAATCGTGTCTCCAACATGAATGGTCGGCAGGTCGCTTTTGAGGTGTTTGGCCTCAATGGATTTAATGATTTCTTGTGTGTTCATTGCCGTTGAAAAAAAACTCACAATTTACTACAATAGCATAAAAATGGAAATAGTGGAAAATAACTTTAACAAGATTTTCGATCCTATCTAATTTCTGACTAATTTGTGTTAATACTTCTGCGACAGAATAGATGACTGTGCTTTGTTCATTACTCATGGGTTAAACTCCTAATCAAGTGTTAAAGGAAGTTAAGCGATCACCTAATGTTAGCTTAACGATAATTCTATAATTCCTATTTCTTAGAATCTGAATATTTTAGCCAATTTTAACCAAATATTTGTCCCGATATGTAGGATTATTCTACATAAATATTCATCTTTTTTTAGCATATTTGCCTTTAAGCCAAGAATAATGTATTGGACTTTTTTTAAATAAAAAATTGATTTAAAGAAACCCTTAGCTCTGCTTTTTATAAAAGCAATTGCAAAGTTGCATTGTAAGTCATCATTGACAATTTAGTCTTAATTAAACTCAAAATGTTCGTTCCCTATTTCGTCAACTCAAACAGGATTTAAACATCTCAATTGCAATTAGTGATAAGATAAAGCACGGACAATCATGCAAAAAAGCTCAATTAATATGGACATTCGTGGGATAGACACAACCTATCTTAACTGGACAGGAGACACCCTAGCTTTAGGTGTATTTGAAGGCAAAACAGAAATTACAGGTGATTTACAAAGCCTCGATGAAAAAATCGGTAATCTTCTCGCTGAATTAATCGAAGAAACCGAATTTAAAGGTAAATCTGGGGAAATTGCTTTTACTCGTCTCGGTGGTAGTAGTCCCCTTCGTAAATTGCTCTTAGTTGGGTTGGGGAAAACCGACGACTATCAACTCAATAGCTTACGGGGAGCGACGGCAGCGATCGCTCGTACTGCCAAGAAACAAAAAATTAAGCAGTTAGCCATCAGCTTGCCCTTTCAAGATTCCGAACCTGCTGAAGTGGCTCAAATCATCGCTGAAGCTCTAATCTTAACCCTACACATTGATAATCGTTTTAAATCTGAACCCGAAGATAAAGGGGCAAGTTTAGAAACCGTTGAACTTTTAGGGGTAGGCTCTCAAGATACCGCCATCGCCCAAGCTGAGGAGATTTGCTCTGGTGTCATCTTAGCACGGGAATTAGTGGCTGCCCCTGCCAATGAAGTTACCCCGATTACGTTTGCCGAAACTGCTCAAACTCTCTCAGATGAATACGGCTTATCCTTGGAAATTTTAGAAAAAGAAGACTGTGAGAAGTTAAAAATGGGGGCTTACCTCGGTGTAGCCATGGCTTCCGACTTACCACCCAAATTTGTCCATCTTACCTATATACCCCAAGGGGAAGCTAAGAAAAAATTAGCCATTGTGGGTAAAAGCTTAACCTTCGACTCTGGGGGGTTAAATATTAAAGGCTCAGGAAGCGGCATAGAAACGATGAAAATGGACATGGGAGGTGGTGCAGCGACGCTAGGGGCAGCTAAAGCCATTGCACAGCTTAAACCCGACGTTGAGGTTCATTTCATCTGTGCAGCTACCGAAAATATGATTAGTGGCCACGCCATGCACCCCGGTGACATTCTCAAGGCTTCTAACGGAAAAACCATTGAAGTAAACAATACAGATGCAGAAGGCCGCTTAACTCTAGCTGATGCCCTTGTTTTCGCTGAAAAACTCGAAGTTGATGCTATAGTTGATCTGGCAACTTTAACCGGTGCTTGTATTGTCGCCTTGGGGAATAATATTTCAGGATTATGGACAGGGGATGATGAGTTAGCAAATGCTCTTAAAATTGCCTCAGAAGCAGCAGGCGAAAACTTCTGGCAAATGCCCCTTGAAACCAAGTATTTTGAAGGGTTAAAGTCTCCGATTGCCGATATGAAGAATACAGGGCCCCGCGCTGGTGGTTCAATTACGGCTGCTCTATTCTTGAAAGAGTTTGTTGAAAAAACCCCTTGGGCTCAT
Source organism: Microcystaceae cyanobacterium (assembly GCA_051439375.1). Lineage (GTDB taxonomy): Bacteria > Cyanobacteriota > Cyanobacteriia > Cyanobacteriales > Microcystaceae > JBGTGT01. Next base: position 16,861 of record JBFRWB010000247.1, on the reverse strand, counting down.
TTAGATATTGCGGGTCCAGTGTGGGCAGATAAAGAAAATGGGATTAATAATGCAGGAGCAACGGGTTTTCCCGTCAGAACCCTTGTTAATTGGGTATTAAATCAATAAATGCCCTAGGCAACATCTTGTCAAAACAAGGCTGATCTATGTTATGATAATTATCGCTCAAATGCGGATGTGGCGGAATTGGTATACGCGCACGTTTGAGGGGCGTGTGGCTTCGGCCTTGCGAGTTCGAGTCTCGCCATCCGCATTCCCCGTCCTTCGGGAAAAGGTAAAAGTAAATAATAAACTCGAATCAGGTTTAAAGACGCTTCGTTTATGAAGAAGAAAGATAATAACAATTATTTATCGAATTCTCTTATCCTTAATGAGTCAAACACTTTTTTACAACTGGAAAAGATATTCCTGCGCTTACCATCTAGAAAATGCGCAAAAAGTAAGTGATTCCCCTGCTTTACTGTTAATTCATCCTATTGGCGTTGGTTTATCGGGTCAATTCTGGCAACCCTTTTGTCAGGTTTGGCAAGAAACAGAGCAACCTTACACCATTTATAACCCAGACCTCTTAGGCTGTGGTCAAAGTGCCATGCCTTCTTTAGCCTATTATCCCGAAGATTGGGCGGCGCAATTAAGCCATTTTATCGAAAAAGTCATACAAAAACCAGTCATTTTAGTGGTGCAAGGGGCATTATTTCCCGTTGCTATCAAATTAGTTCCGCTTGCGGCTCAATGGATTAAAGGAATTGTTCTATCGGGACCGCCCTCATGGCCATTAATTACAACTGAAACGAATAAAACTCAACAAAAATTGTTATGGAATCTCCTTTTTAACTCTCCTGTGGGACTTGGCAACTTATTTTATCGTTATGCTCGTCGTCGTCAATTTTTAGCCTCTTTTTCAACCCGTCAACTCTTTGCATCAGAGAAAGACGTGGATAGTCAATGGTTAGATACTTTACAACAGGGGGCTGAAAATTTACAAAGTCGCTATGCCGTCTTTTCCTTTTTAGCAGGATTTTGGCGAGAAAATTATGAAAGCCAAATTAAGCAAATAAAAATCCCAACCATGGCGGTTTTTGGAGAACAAGCCTCTAGTATCAGTAAAGAAGGAGAAAAAGACACAGCAAGCGATCGCTTAACTGCTTATGTTAATCATCTGCCCCAAGGAGAAGGTAAAATCATAGCAGGTCGTAATGTACTTCCCTACGAATCAACCCAAGATTTTGTCGAAGTGGTTGGTCAATTTAGCCAAAGAATAAACCATTGATTAGCATAACCATGTTTCAATGATTGATGCTGACTCTCTGGGGTTAATTTTCACAAATCTCACCATCTTAGGACTTTATTCGTTACAGTAGAGATAGATAACAAAACTTTACATAAAAACCCCTAAGTAATTGTTTCACCCCAAGGTAGAGGATTGACAGTGATTAGAAAAACCTTCAGCCAACAAAACACAAATGCCCTAGAATCTCTAGATTCAGACAGCCAAATTCCTAAACCAGCACTGAGAAGTAAGGAAGTTGCGGACTACTCCATCGATGACTTTGATCAACTGTTGTCTCCAGTTGAGTCCCCTAATTTGTGGCAAGCTCAAGGAAAAGGGTTATTAGTCGGGTTTGGGGCAGGTCTTCTGCTAGCTATCGGTGTAACCCAGTTTTTACTCCCTCAATCTCCCTCTGTCTCTTCGCCAGAACCCATTGCTTCCCCCACAGCAGAGATTCCTGTCGCACCCGCTAAATCGGTTACCGTATCTCCCGTTAAAATAGGAAGAGTAGAGCAAAAGCTACAAGCGACGGGCAGTATCGCAGCTTTTGAGCAGATTAATCTCTATTCTCAAGCCAGTAATCTACAAATTCGTGAGGTTTTGGCCGATGAAGGTGATTATGTACAAGAAGGCCAATTATTAGTTTTGTTGGATGATTCTATGCAACAAGCTAGATTATCCCAAGCGAGAGCGAGAATCGCAGAAGCAGAAGCCAGACTGGCTGAATTAAAAGCAGGAAGCCGTGCAGAAGATATTCAACAAGCCAAATCAAATATTCAAGCTATTGAAGCAGAATTAGACCAAAGAAAAGCAGACTGGGAATATGCCAAGATTCAGGTACAACGAAACGAAATTCTTAAAGAAGAAGGAGCAATTGAACTTAATCTATTTGACGAAATTAAAACCAACGAAACCACGAAAAAGGCACTGGTTAGCCAAACCGAAGCAAGATTAAGACAAGCACAGCAAGACTTGACAAAATTGGAAAATGGGGTGCGGCCAGAGGTGATTGCTCAAGCAGTGGCTCAAGTTGCTAACACTAAAGCCCAATATCAGATGACATTATCAGAAGTGCAGGATACTAAAATCTTAAGCCCTGTCAATGGCAAAATTTCTCGACGAGATGCACGGGTGGGAAATGTCACTTCTCCGTCTCAAAAGTTATTTACTATTATTGAAAATGGTCGCTTAGAATTGCGATTAAAAGTTCCTGAAACCCAACTCACAGCCATTCGTCAGGGACAAACGGTTCTCATCACCTCAGATGGAGATAAAACGTTTAATTTAAGGGGTAAAGTACGGGAAATTGAACCAAGAATTGATGAAACATCCCGACAAGGCATTATCAAAGTTGATTTGCCCGGTCAACCTAATCTGAAACCGGGGATGTTTCTACGAGGGGCAATCGTCATCGATAACAAAACCAGTTTAACGGTTCCTCTTAAAGCGGTGTTACCTAAACCCGATGGGGATGGACAAGTGTATGTGATACAACCCGATGAAACGGTTAAAGCGACTGATGTGGTATTGGGTGAAATGCTTCCTCAAGGCCGCATTGAGATTGTAGAAGGGTTGAAAACCAGCGATCAGGTGGTGGTGAAAGGGGCTGCTTATTTGAATAATGGCGATCGCATTTCAGTGATCAGCGAACAGTAAAACTATCAACATCATAGGCTCTTCTTTCTTTTAAGAAGAGCAAAAAAGATGACCGATTTTAAGCCTCTTGCAACAGCAACGAGGTACTGATTACTGCTCACTGAAATTACTCTCCTAAATAAGCTTCTAAAACACTTGCATTGTTTTGAATCTCTTCTGGTGTTCCATCTGCTAAATTTGTTCCTTCAGCTAATACCCAAACATGATGACATAAAGACATAATCACATCCATATTATGTTCAATAATTAAAAAAGTAATCCCCTCTTTATTCCAGTTAACAATGTGTTCGCAAATTTGACCAATTAAAGTGGGGTTTACACCAGCAGCAGGTTCATCGAGTAAAATAAGTTTAGGATCAGTCATTAATGCCCTTGCAATCTCTAACAATTTACGTTGTCCACCTGATAAAGCTCCTGCATAATCATAAGCTTTAGCAGCTAACCCTACCGATTCTAAAATTTCCATTGCTTTTTCTTTATTTCGCCTTTCTTCTTGACGAATCTTTCCCTGTTGTATCCAAACTTTAACGATATTTTCTCCTGTTTGGTGAGGTGTTGCTAATAACATATTTTCCAATACAGTTAAGCGAGAAAGTACTCTAGCGACTTGAAACGTGCGAATACATCCCCGGAGGGCAATTTGATTTGGTTTTAGGTGATGAATCGGTTTTCCATCAAAGATAACTTCTCCGTGATCAGGCTTAATAAAATTAGATAATAAATTGAATAAGGTCGTTTTTCCTGCCCCATTAGGGCCAATTAATCCCGTAATATTCCCTTGAGGAACTTCAAGATTTGCCTTATTAACGGCTTGTAAGCCACCAAAGCTTTTTGATAATTCTTGGGCTGAAAGTAATAGTTGATTGTTCATTGTTTAGGTTTCAGGTTTCAGGTGTTAGGTTGGGAGCAAGAAATAAGTATTTGTTGTTAACTACTAACTGTTTACTTTCCAAGGGTTAACTCTTCTTTTTTCCCTAAAATTCCTTGAGGTCGCCAAATCATTAAGATCATTAAAATAAGTCCAATAATCATAATTCTCAATGCACCCAGTTGAGCATTATTTAAGATTCCTAACTGGGGTAAAACAAAGCGAGTTAAGGAATCATAAGCCCAGAAAATAATTGCCCCTAATAATGTTCCTGCATTGCTTCCTGCCCCTCCTAAAACTACAATAATCCATCCATTAAAAGTTAGAATAGGTTCAAAATTGGTTGGGTAAATGGTTGTAATTTGCCATGCAAAAAAAGCACCCGAAATACCAGCGATCGCACCCCCTAACATAAAAGATTGTAGCTTATAGAAAAAGACATTTTTTCCTAATGCTTTAGGAATTTCTTCATCTTCTCGAATTGCTTTTAAAATCCGTCCCCAAGGAGATTGAACCAAAAACTCTAAGGCAGTATAAATCAATGTTAAAACGGACAAGACTAACACCATTAATCCTGCCTTATAACTATAATTATAAAGGGCAATTGTGCCTGTTATATAAACTAACAAAAGAATTAAACTAGAGATAATTCCCCAGATAATAATCGTTAGAGGTTTGCGAGGTTGATAGCTTTTTCCCCTAATTTCTTGGGAGTCTTTCCATTGATGGCTTAAACTTTTCCACAGTTGCCAGCCTGCATAAATAGCCATTAAAGTTAAAATACCAATCAAACCGTACCTTTGTAGTAAACTAGGGTTAAAATCCATGGGTAATGGGTATTTGGGTACGCCAAACGCCCCTCTAGTCAGCCATTCTTCATTAAGGACAATGAGACGAATGACCTCTGATACGCCAATTGTGACAATGGCTAAATAATCTTCTCTCAATCGTAGGGTAGAAAAGCCAATCAGTAAGCCTAAGACTGCGGCTAAAACAGCACCAGCTAAGACAGCAAAAACCATTGGAATACCTTGTAAAGTTAACAAAGCCGTTGTATAAGCTCCTAATGTCATAAAAGCAACGTGACCAAAGTTAATTAACCCAGTAAATCCCCATTGTAGGTTTAATCCCAAGGCAAAGATACTATAAATTCCGGCTGAAGTTACGAGAAAGACAATGTAACCACTAATGCCAATAATTTGAGTGGCTGTATCTCCAAACATATAATGTGTTAGTGTCCCTTAATTAATCAATAATGGTTAGGATTTTACAAGAATTTTGCCAGTTAGCCAACTTAAATTTTATCTAGCTCCATTAATAGTAATTTTATGCAATCTATTTAACTGTCCTGTGTCATTAACTGTTCTCCTTTGAGAAAATCAATAAACTGCCGTGCTGTTCTTCCCGAACGACTATTATAATGTTTTGTCCATTGTTTCGCTCGAAATTCGAGGTCCTCAGTAGGTAAATCAATCCCTGCTTGTTGAGCTAGATGATGCACAATCTGAAGATAAGAATCTTGATTAGCGGGTTCAAAGGTAAGGGTTAAACCAAAGCGATCGCTAAACGATAATTTTTCTTGTTGAGTATCCCATGAATGAACCTCTTCCCCTTCTAAGGGATTAGGGCGATCGCTAAAAAATTCTCGGATCAAATGCCGTCGATTTGAGGTAGCATAAATGACCATATTGGTTGCTCTAGCAGTGACACTTCCTTCCAAAACAACCTTCATTGCTTTAAACGCATCATCATCCTCTTCAAAGGATAAATCATCCACAAAAATAATAAAGCTTTGAGGGACAGGACGAATCATTTCCACTAAAGTCGGTAGTCGATTTAAGTCTTGTTTATTAAGTTCAATTAACCGTAATCCTTGAGCTTTATATTCATTAAATAAGGCTTTTACCAAAGAAGATTTACCCGAGCCTCGACTTCCGTATAAAAGCACATGAAGGGAGGGATATCCCTTTAATAAACATTCAGTATTTTGTTTGAGTATTTTCTTTTGTTTATCGTAACCATAAATTTCTTCTAAGCCAATAGAATCAGGATAAGGAATCCCCGCTAAATGATTATCTTGCCAGCGAAAAGCACGATATTGAGCAAAAAGTCCTGTTCCACTTTCACGATAATGATTGGCTAATGTTTCTAATTCCTCTGTCCAATCCGAGGAATCATGTAAAAAACTATCAAACTTATTTCCTAGGTGCCATGCAATGGGGGCTTCTGGAATTTGAGATGCAATTTGTACCCAATTACTAATTTTTTCGGTGGAACATTGATAAATATATTGTAAGATTTTTAAGTCTTGTTTAACAGAAACCAATAGGGAAGGAGAAAAGGTTTCAAGCGATCGAGTTTGAACTTGGAAACTGAAAGGATTATCATTCAGTAAAATCTGTTGAATTAAATAATCTTGCCAACTTTGATTCGAGCGAGCTAAGGCCTGAAACCAATTACTATAAGCGTCCAAACAGTCAACAGCCGTTACTGTACGATTATTCGCACTATGATCGCCATGATGGAGCGTTTTTAGTAGATATAAAAAGTGTTTTCCAATCTCATTATCAAAAATGGACTGATAAAGTAGAAGAGAAGCAACCTGATGGTAAAATTGACGGCTTGAATTAATCTCGGAAGAGGTAAACATCAATTGTTAAAGACAAGGCTCGGATTTTTTAAAAAATTTCGACAAAGAAGCTATGGAGGGCTTCTTCAATTATTCTGTTAAGCTAGGTCGAAATATCGAAAGACGACCCCACAGATAGCAGCTAACGACGTAATTCCAATGGCAATCAGAGGATTCTGTCCATTGGCAACGGCGAAAGAGGTAACAATTCCTGCTCCTAATCCTGCAGTTAAGGCAGCACCAAGAAAGTCTTTATCACTAGGGTTATTGTACATAGGAAATTAAAGCAAAGCAAAATTGAAAGATGGCTTTCACCTTACCACTCGTTTCGGGTGAAATGAGCGATTTAACCTTAGATTGCAATAAAGCTTTAAATTTAGCTACTTTTCTTAACAGTTTTCAGAAAAACGAATGTTTACCATTCAGTTAAGGAGATAGAAAGTAAGAAAGTGAGCAAAAAGCCGTTAAGAGGGACTAATAACATATAACTGATAACTGGTAGCTGAAATCACCCCATGGCTTGGGTTGTTATTGTTTTAATGGTATCTAAATCAATGGTTTTGTCCCTAAAATCGTCTCTCAACCACAATAAATATTCAACATTTCCTGCTGGCCCTTTAAGCGGAGAAGCCACTAACCCACCATATTGCCATCCTAATGCCTGAGCCGTGGTTAACACCTGCCAGATTGCCTCTGCTTGATCCTTGGGATCTCTGACGACTCCTTTTTTACCCACCCGCGATCGTCCGACTTCAAACTGGGGTTTTACCAGTAAGATAACTTCTTTAGGGGATAATAGCATTGTCCACAGGGTCTCTAACACTTTGGTTAAAGAAATAAAGGACAAGTCCATTACCCCCAAATCAGGGCGTTGTTGGTCTTGATAAAGGTCTTCTGGGGTAAGATAACGAAAATTAGTTCTTTCTTTGAGAATAACCCGTGGATCTTGCCGTAGCTCCCATGCCACTTGTCCATAACCCACATCTACACCGTAAACTCGTTTTGCCCCTTCTTGTAATAAACAATCGGTGAACCCCCCAGTAGAAATGCCTCCATCTAAGCAGATACGCCCTTCTAGGTTAATTTTAAAGGTATCAATGGCTTTTTTGACCTTTTCACCCCCACGGGACACATAAGGCGGTTTTGCTTTGAGGAGAATTTCAGCATCACACTTAACTTCAGTCCCCGGTTTATCGATCACTTGTTGGTTAACTTGGACTTCCCCTGCGCGGATGAGTCGTTGTGCGAGTTGACGAGAGGGACATAAATTTTTTTGGACTAAGAGGAGATCAAGGCGTTGTTTAGCAGACATTAAGATATTTAATTAAGATCAGTTTTATTCTAAGATTTTCTGAGAAAATTTCTCAGATTTTCTGAGATAAATCTCTAAAAGTCTTATCCTATATGAGTTTGAGATAAGCACCGTCGGTGATTTAATCCGCTTCTTCAGGAATTCTTAAATCTTAAGCGTCAGAAACCGTTGCATAATTCAGACAGAAACAGCTATCAACAAGGATTTAACAGATATGTCTGAAGAAACGACTCGCTGGAACGAAATGGCAATGACCATGATGGGAAACTGGATGGACACCAGTAGTCAAATTTGGAAGAGTTGGTTTGATTTGGTAGGAAGTATGCCAACGATGCCCCAAATGACTAATAAAACCACACCATTCGCCGAATTAAGCCAAAGATTTGCCGATAATCAACAGTTATTCCTCAAATTCTTACAATTATCTTTCCAAGCATGGCAAGATATTTTCCCAAAAGTAGAATCGGGTGGCAATTGGCAAGGGACATTAAAGAACTATACCGAACAAATGCAGGAACAGCTAAACCAGTTTTCTCAAAGTACCTTGCAAACCAATGAAGATCGGCAAAAATTATGGGAAATCTACCTTAAAGAAGTTCAGAATCTCAATCAACTCTGGATGGCTTCGATGGGTGCATTTTTCCAACCCATGAGTGATGCAATTACCAATATGGGTGAACCATGGGTTGAAATGAATAATATTTATTGGAAGCTATTTTATGACGAGAACCTGAGTAAGTACTGGCAAATGCCGTTAGTCGGGCCAACTCGTCAGTTTAGCGGTAAATTACTCAAAGGATTTGATGCTTGGTCTAATTTATATCGTGCCAGTCAAAATTATCAATTTATCCTTGCGGATATTCAAGTCAAATCATTTGAAATGTTGATGGAAAAATTGGTAAAAATGGCTGCTAATGGGGAAATAGTGAATGATTTACCCACCTTCCAACGAATTTGGACATCTGTAGCCGATGCAGAATTTGAAAAAGCCTTTTGTCAAGAGAGTAACTTGAAGGTTCGGGGGGAATTTCTCAATGCTTTGAATTTATATCGCCTTCAACAGCAAGAATTACAGGAAATTTGGATGAAAGGCATGAATATGCCCTCTCGTCAAGAAATTGATGAGATGCACCAAACCATTTATGAACTGCGAAAAGAGGTTAAATCGCTGAAAAAAGCCTTAGATATATAACTCAGCCGCCAAAACCTACTCAAGTTCTCTTTTGTTCCCATTAATAGAGAGGAAAAATTAATGCTACCTTTTTTAACTCAAATGCGCCTCGAAGATCCCACCGCAGATTATGTACAGTTAACCCAGAAAATCCTCAAAGGAATGGAAAATTTAACCCAATTACGGGAGGAAGATATTGATATTGGGACAACCCCCAAGGAGATAGTTTATCAAGAAGATAAGGTAATTCTCTATCATTATCAGTCTTCTGTGGCAAAATCGTTAAAAATTCCCCTCTTAATGGTTTATGCCCTAGTAAATCGTCCTTTTATGGTGGATTTACAGGAAGGTCGTTCCTTAGTGGCTAATTTACTCAAACTTGGTATTGATGTCTATTTGATTGATTGGGGCTATCCCAGTCGGAGCGATCGCTGGTTAACCCTTGATGACTATATCAATGGATATGTGGATAATTGTGTTGATTTTATCCTTAAACAGCATAATTTGTCCAAACTTAACATCCTAGGCATTTGTCAAGGGGGGACATTTAGTAGTTGTTATGCTGCACTTCATCCCGACAAAGTACAGAATTTAGTCACAATGGTTGCACCCATTGATTTTAACCAGCCTAATTGCTTGTTAAATATGCGAGGGGGTTGTACTTTAGGCTCAGAAGCCGTAGATATTGATTTGATGGTTGATGCAATGGGAAATGTACCGGGGGATTTTCTGAATCTAGAATTTTTAATGCTAAAACCCCAAGCGTTAGGGGTACAGAAATATGTGGATTTTCCCTTTGATGATGAAAGCAAATTAATGTTTAATCTTCGCATGGAAAAATGGATCTTTGATAGTCCTGATCAAGCAGGAGAAACCTATCGTCAATTTCTTAAAGATTTTTATCAGGAGAATAAACTAATTAAAGGAGAAGTCAAGATCGGGAAACAAAAGGTTAATTTAGCGAATATTACCATGCCCGTGTTGAATATTTTTGCTGAGAACGATCATCTTGTTCCTCCCGTTTCTTCCCAAGCTTTAAAACAGTATGTTGGTAGCAAAGATTATACTGAAAAAGGCTTTAAAACTGGACATATCGGAATGTATGTGAGTGGCAAAGTACAGAAAGATTTACCCCCTGCGATCGCTAATTGGTTACAAGCAAGAACAGGATCTTAAAATCTTCATAGGGTGTGTCATTTTGATGATGATGCACTCTATTATCTTTGTTATTTATTCTCCGGTAAATTATTAATTATCTGGGTAATTGTTTTCTTCAATTTAGGAATATTTTGTTTAACGACTTTCCAGACAGTTTTTTCGTCAACTGCCCAATATTCATGAACTAGCTTATCTCGCATTCCTGCAATATTTTTCCAAGGAATTTCAGGATAATTAACTCTCACTTCATCAGGAATATTTTTAACCGCTTCTCCAATGATTTCAATCAATTTTATGACTGACAGAAAAATTTCTATCCTCCCTGAGAATTCTACAAATGTCAATCCTTGAGTAATAATTTCTAATTGATAAATAGCCTCTAAAATGTCTTGCAAGAAATTTTTAACTTCTCTGGTAGTCATAAATAAACCACCTCAGATAAAATTTGTTGCTTTCTGTTTCCTTTTAAGCCATTTTTGCTAATAACATCTGCTTTAATTTGCAGTAAATCACTTAGATAATATTCCATATCCACTAAGTCTAATAAGCTTGGCGGTTCTCGATAATCTATCAAAATATTAACTTTGCTGTTTTCTTGAATTTCTCCTGTTACATAATCTCCAAAAATACCTAATTCACTAATTTGGTACTTTTTCTTGACTAAGGATTTTACTCGACTTAAAATCTCCTTAATTTCTTCTAGATTTTTCATAATAGCTGACCTTAGATAATAATTCTTTTTTACATCATTCTACTGATTATAACAAATAATTACCCTAGATCGGGTATTTATAATTCTAACTTAAGTTTACCAAAACCCTTCGGGTTTAAGTAATAAATAGTAGGGGCAGGTTTAGCAGATAAATTATGATTGAGATATATAATTAATTTTCAAAACCTGCCCGTACAAATAATAAATAAAATTCAGCCTGAAGGTAGGGGGATAAAGTCTCTTCATTCATGAAGATAAAGCTAAAAAATCTTCCTTACAGATACTAACTATAATAGCTTCATGGTGTATAGTCCTCAAATTCTGCGTAGGTTTTTTCTGAGAGTGGATAAAAACAGTACAATAAAAGCAATTAACCCTTAACCCATCCCTATGGAGTCTGGCTACACCATCCAACATCTATCTCATCACCCTATCTGTTCAGATGAATCTTTGCTTAAATCCTCACTGTCCTCAGCCAAAAAACACCGATACTGTTCTCTTTTGCCAAAGTTGCGGCTCAGAACTCCTGCTAGATGGGCGTTATCGCGTAATTAGTCAATTAGGAAGTGGTGGGTTTGGGACAACTTATGAGGTGATCGATTGTAGTTTATCTGATTCAGAAGAAGTTGGTAATAATCTTAAGGTTCTCAAAGTATTAAGCCATAATCACCCAAAATATGTCGAACTTTTTCAGCGAGAAGTCCAATTTTTAGCACGATTCAACCACCCCGGTATTCCGTCCGTTGAACCCGATGCTTACTTTACCTACTATCCCCATCAAACGCTTAACCCCATTCATTGCTTAGTAATGGAAAAAATTGATGGATTAGACCTAAAAGAGTATATTAAACGACGAGGGGCTTGTATTTCTCAAAAAAGAGCCATTAAATGGCTCATTCAAGTCACAGAAATTCTCCAAGAAATGCACAGTCACCACTTTTTCCATCGCGATATTAAACCCTCCAATATCATGTTGCGCTCTAATGGACAGTTGGTCTTAATCGATTTTGGCACAGCGCGGGAGGTAACCGATACCTACTTAGCAAAGCAGACATCTGGCCAAGTAACTGGGTTATTTTCAGCAGGATATAGTCCTCCAGAGCAGTTAAATGGTCAAGCTGTTCCTCAATCAGACTTTTTTGCTTTAGGACGTACCTTTATCTATCTATTAACGGGAAAAACTCCCAATGACTTCTATGATTCCTATATCGACGAAATTAGGTGGCATGAAGCGACACAAGATACGATTAATCCAGAATTCTCTGATTTTCTTGATTGTATGATGTCAAGATTACCGAAAGACCGTCCCAAGAATGGAGAGGAAATTCTTCAAACGCTGAAACAAATTTATCAAACCCTTTACACAGGGAATAAACTTCGTTATCAAGGGAGTCAGAATAGTAGCTTTCTGGGGACTCAAACGGAGAAAAATACGCTAAATACCGACATTTCAGGATCTTTTATCCCGTCCTCTCCTGTTCCTCCTCCCTTACCCGATTTAACTTCTTCTCCTCCTATTATTAACCCCACACCGAAGACAACCACTCCTATCCTAGATCAAGCTTTTGTGCAACGTTGTCAGACACTTTTATCACAATTAGTGGGGCCAGTTGCAAGTATTCTCTGTCAAAAAACGTTACAAAAAAATCCTCATCAGTCAGAACAAGAGTTTGTAGAAGCATTGGCTAAAAAAATTCCTAATCCTCAGCAAGCTCAACAGTTTAAGCTACAAATTTGGTCATAATTAGTGATGAGTATAAACCTTTTTATTATTAAATCTGAATAAATGATCAATCATTAATTAATTACTTATTTATAATAAATTCATCTTAGCTAGGATAAGTGAGTGTATTTCCCATGGACTTTGTTTGCTATAATTAGATACCGTGTTGGAAAAGGTAAAGTAACCGATTCCCTGTCTCCTAGTTAATATCAAAAAAGATAGACACCTTTAAAGATTTTTATGAGTGATAGCGATTATAACCTTTATTACCTTTTTACCTCTAGCTCAGAGTTTATCAATCTCTGTCAGTTTCAGCTAAGTTTATGGGGACAGGAGAGCAAAGCAGATTGGAGTGCAGTGTATCTGACTCAAGAGACGCTTCCTCAACATAATCCTACCTTAATTCCCATCGCAATTTATCCCCCGCCATCTGTTTCTTCTAACAATGATGGGCTGTTGTTATCATCTCAAACAACAAAAAATAATCAGTCTGTTGGTGCTTTATTACTCAAGAATTCAGGCAGTACCATTAAACAGTTAATTTTAGAAGGATTTGATGATGTTAATACTCATCAAGTCGTTTTACCCCTAATTTATCAAGAACAAGTCTTAGGTTTGTTCATCACACGACGACTGCAAAAAGAATGGCAAAGTGAAGAAATTGGCCAAGGAGAAAAAGTCGCACAAACATTAGCGATCGCTTGTATATTAGATCAGCGACAACAGAAAATCCAACAACAATTACAATATCAACAACAACAACAACAATGGTCTTCTCATCAAATTGACAACCTATTACATCAACTACGCAACCCGTTAACAGCTATTCGCACCTTTAGCAAAGTATTATTAAGGCGGTTAAGTACGGATGAAAAAAGTATAACATCAGTAGAAGGCGTAATCAGAGAAAGTGATCGCCTACAAGATTTATTATCTACTTTTGAAGCAGACTGGAAGGGAAATAAGGGAGAAATAATACAAGGTCAGCCAAGTCTCCCATCTGCTATTTCTCGTCCGCTTTTAGTCTCTGCTAAACTTCCCCTAGAAGCAGTAGATTTAAGGGAAATCTTAGATACCTTAATTACCTCAGCAAGCGTGATCGCACTGGAAAAAAATATTAAATTAACTAAGACATTAGGAGAAAAAAAGATCCTGATTAAAGGAAATACTCAAGCCTTAAGAGAAGTCTTTACTAATCTACTCGATAATGCCATTAAATATACCCCAAACGGTGGCAAAATTAAGGTGATGCTTTTAACAGACAAAGAGGCAGAATTGGGAATTGCGATCGCAGATACAGGGTATGGAATTCCTCAAGAAGATATTCATCATATTTTTGAGAGAAGTTATAGAGGAGTACAAGAAAAAGGAACAATTCCGGGGACAGGGTTAGGGCTATCAATTGTGAAGGAATTTATTGAACAGATGGGAGGAACGATTGACTGTATTAGCCCTAATAATTTAACAGAGGAAAAGAAAGGAACAACTTTTCAGGTATGGTTAATTAAAGCTTAATCACCATCATTGCAAAATATAGAGTACACACAAAATGCCCATATCAGCTATAATCAGCTAAGTGTCAACACTTTTATTCAGTAATCATTTATGTTCTCTATTGACGTAACTTTAAAGTATTCCCCCATTCCGATTTCAGTACAGCGTAAAGAACAAGAAGCCGCAGAAGCACTTTACCAACAGATTACAAACGCTATGCAGTCTTCAACCCCACAACTGATTGAATTAACCTGTGAAAAGCAAACGGAAAAGAAAGTTGGCGTCTTAAGTGATCAAATCAGTGCTGTTATTCTATCTCAAAAAGATGGTACAGCGAATGCAGGTAAAGCACCCGGCTTTGTTAGTTTACTAGAAGCAAATACATAATCTAATTTCTGGGTAACAAAATAGGGAAATCAATTGATTATGACTCAATCAAAAGAAATTGCTGTTGGTGTAGAAATTCGCTTAATTTCCCGTCCTCCCTATCTAAAAACGGCCGAACCAATGCCGATGCTCCGTCCCTCGGATATTATCCCCCTTGGTACACAAGGGGTGGTCATGGATCGTCGTCCCGGAGGATATTGGGGAGTACGCTTTCCACAAGGTGCTTTTTTGATGGAAAGTCAATATATAGAAGTAAATTTGGATGGAGAAGAGAATTTTAATTAAGTTTAACTAAGGTGAATAACTCAGCAATACAAACAATTCTATTCCTTTTTCTTGCTTTGCATGAGTGTCTTTTTTTGACCTTGCCCGTAAGTCTGTAGGGCTATAGCTCTTGTAATTGGGTCAAGATTAAGCAAAAATAACCAATAGTCAACCTTACCCTTTAATAAGATCCATAATGAAAGCCGAAGAAATTATGACCAAGGACGTTGTTACCATTCGTGGGGTAGCAACTGTGGCTGAAGCCGTCAAATTAATGCGAGAAAAAGGCATTCGTTCCCTAATTGTCGAACGTCGCCATGACGAAGATGCTTATGGAATTGTCACGGAGGCTGATATTGTCTATAAAGTAACCGCCTTTGGTAAAGATACCCAAAAAGTTCGGGTCTTTGAAATTATGACCAAACCCTGCATTGTGGTAAACCCCGAATTAAGCGTAGAATATGTCGCTCGTCTATTTGCTCAAACTCGCATTCATCGCGCCCCAGTCATTAAAGGAGAGTTATTAGGCGTTATTTCTATTACCGATATTCTAGGTAAAGGGGATTTTGTTGAAAAACCCAAATCCGTATTACTCGAAGATCAAATTCAAAAAGCTGTAGAAGAAGCCCGTCGTATTTGTAAAGAGACAGGCGCAACATCAAAAGACTGTGCAGCCGCTTGGGACATTGTAGAAGAGTTACAAGCAGAATTATCCCATCAAAAAGCAGAAACACCTGAAAAAACTCACTTTGAGGAATACTGCGCTGAATATCCTGATGCTTTAGAAGCCAGAATGTATGATTCTTAAGGTGTCGGGTGTGCAGGTGAGAAGTAAGGTTTAATATCTAAAACCTAGCACCTGAAACCTGAAACCTGAAACCTAAAAAGGGTGCATAGACTCAATATCTACGCACCCTAAAATTATACAAACAGGGGATTATTCTTCTTCAAAGCCTCCAATAGAAACAGGGACTAAATCACCATGAATCGTTAATGCTAGTTGCATTTTTTCATTTTCAGGGATGAGTTTGCCAGTTAAAACACAACTTTCATCTTTACAAGCTGTCGCTTCAACAGCAGCCCGAATATCTGCTTTAGTAAATTGAGGACGATAATCTCCAGACTTTTGCTGTACATAATTCCAAAGAATATCTCGGATTAAAGCTTGATAACCTTGACTACCAGCAAGCTCTTTCAGTTTATCTTTGAGAGAGCGTTCTAAGCGAATGTTAAACTAAGCCAATCTGTCACCAGATTAACTCGTCTTCAGAACGGTACGTGAAACTTTCGCTTCATACCGCTCCTCTCTAACAAACCCTTTGTCATAGGTACGAGTCTCAATCTTGACTTTCTTGAGTATGTTGTATTCCTGCACTGACATTGGTTTTCCTTTCTCTACCTTTTCCTTCCAGATATACTCTGCCAGTGATTCAAGTAGATGGTTCGGAATTTTGTCAATCAAGGTATTTAAAATACTGCTATCAATGATTGATTTTTGGTCATAGCAATGTCTCTGAAACAATTGGAGATTCTTATATGGGTTGTTACCCTCATTTAATGTGAGAGTAATGTGGTCAATTTCTAATAAGTCTCCAAATTGCAACTTGAGTCCGCATAAATTACAGTACCCTTTCTGCTTATTAATGAGCCTTGCTTTTCCTACTGGCATGAACGGATGTCTTTCTAATCTTGTTCCCCAATAAGCAACATCTCCGTCAAAAGGACTTCTTTGAATGTTGAGGAATGGATGTCTTTGAATCTTCTGACTTCTATGAAGTTCTAATTCCATGAGACTTCCATCTTTTCGCTGACTAGCAAACACCCAGTTGTGTTTATCAACTGTATGCCAGTATTTGTCTTTTACCCATTTTTTGCCTTTATTTGGGTGTCTTCTTTGAACCCATCTCTTAAGCATTTGGTAGATAATGTGGTCGCATTCGGCAAAGGTTTCTTTACTACAAACTGTTTTGTAGTAATTTACCCATCCGTTAATTATCGGATTTAGCACGCCTATCACTGCTGATTGAGGTGCAGATTTCATGCGTCTAATCGTATCACCAATCTTTTTGAGATGTCGTTTGACACTCTTTTGTGAAGGTTTGATGAGGGTAATATGGTCTTTTTTGTGTTATTTTCCAAGAGGGTATTGTCTCACGTTAAAGCCGAGAAAATCAAAGCCACAGTTACCTTTGTGTTTATTAAGGGTATGGGTTATCT
>JBFRWB010000246.1:0-81318 GCA_051439375.1 Microcystaceae cyanobacterium | reverse complement strand
CACCAATACGTTGCAAAAGTTGAGCAAATTCATCTAAACTTGCCCCTTTACCACCAATCCGATGATGAACTGCTACAATCATTAAATTTCCTCGCTTATCAACTGCGATCGCACTTCGAGAGGCTTTTTGAGCTTGAAAGGCTTTACTAAATGTCTCAGCTTGTGCATTTAAGACAATACGACCATTTTGTAACAATAAGGGGCCGGCTCCGATGATATGGGGAAATTTGCCCATCTCTGGCGGATTCGTTCGTTCATTTAAGGTTAACGTTGTCCCAACGGGAAACGCTGATAAAGCAACGGCGTTTTTACGAATAACAATTAAATAACCATCTTTTGGAATAGTAAAGCGCAATGTTCCTGCTTTATTTCCCCGATCTTGCCGAGTTACTTGGTTATTTTGTACAGTAATGACAGCTTCCCCATCGGTTAAGGGAATGTAACTTGTTCCCCATGCAGGGCTATAACGGGAAAGTCCAGCCTGTAAATAAGCACTATTGAGAAATAAAATAGGGAATTGTCGTCCATTACCCACTTTTACCGTTTCTTGCCAACCAAGACGAGCCATTTTAACATTTCCCTGCTCATCCCATGCGATCACACCTCGGTTTAAAATAGGACTCGATAACCATTGATTATCCCGTCGAATCGCCCCCAAGGGAAGTTTATTATTACGATTAAAAAAGCCTCCATTAATAGCAGCCGTCGCATTGGAGACTCTGGCCATGGTAACTAAAGGGGTAAGTCCTTCAAGGCTATTAGATGCGCTGGTAATGGGTTTAATAGAGATTTGTGGTGATTTAGGATCAATTTCTAACCATGTGACGGGAAAGGTATCGCTTCCTAATGTAATCTGTTGTTGTTTCCAGCGAATATCTTTTTGCCATGTAATATTGCGTAAGGGGGCATAGTCGGGACGAACATCAATGACAATACGAGGGGGGTTATTAACGCTAAATACTCGCAAGCCTTGAGAAGTTGGAAGGTTTATCCGAATTTTACTTAGTGAACCGCTATTTTCTACGCTGACTAGGGATGATGCAGTAATCTCTGGATTCCCACTACCGAGATCATCTTCGTCTAGATTGGTTTTGGGTTGGGTGGGTTGATAGGGAAATTGACTGAGAAGGGAAGGAGAGGTGACTCCTTCTATCATGACGACTCCTTCGGTTTTGTTTTGACTAACTTGCCAAACCGTAGGACGATCTAAATCAATAACAATTCGTTGCCCCCATGTTTGATTTCCTTGGCGTAAGTTGGTAATTTGAGCAGTAGGGACAGATAAGTTTAATTTATTACCTTGGATTGACCATTTTATGCCAATTACTTCTAATAAGTTGCTAACATTGAGGTAACGATGAGAACCTTGTAATCGAACTTCGAGGGGAATGTTTTTTTGTTCTTCGCTTGAATACCATTGAATCAGTTGAGAATTGCTAGAATTTCCATCTATTAAGTCTAATCCTAATAATTCCTTTGCCCCAAGGTCACTAATTCCTAAATAGGTTTGATTTCCATTGTTCCATGTTGTCCATGCAATGGGGAATTCTCTTCCGTTGAGAATAATGCGATTTCCTGTGGTCTTTGAGGCTGCGATCGCTACTTTTTGGCCGTACAATGCAGAAGGGGTGAAAAAGGAAGGAGACTGATTGAACGACCAATGAATGGCTGTGGTGACAACAAGAGAGAGAGAAAATAGGCTAATGGGATACCATTGCATAGATAGCAATCCTTATCGAGTGTAAACGTTTTACTAATTTAGCAGGTTTATCAACAAACAGTTATCAGTTATGGTTGTTTTCAGTAAGAAGTGTGAGCATCTTGCTCGCTATATTAAAGATAAGATGGTGTATCCTGACTTAGTAAAACAAATTGAGATTCCACTTAACGAAGTGATGGTGACAGAAAAATTTACATTTCTTGACTTATTTTCTGGTATTGGAGGATTTAGAATTGCGCTCAAAAATTTAGGAGGAAAGTGTTTAGGATTTTCAGAAATTGATAAACAAGCTATTAAAGTGATGAGTTGGTAGAAAAGGGAATTTTTCGACTTACCTAACCTAATGAGTATAAATTCATTAACTCTAAAAATATGTCAGGAATCAATGGAATTTACCACATTATTTTACCGACTGCGGATATTATTCCTACTTTAACCGCAACAGGATCTAAAGATTATATTGCTATGGAAGTTTTAAAATTATATTGAATGATCAAAATAATTAAATATCTAAGTCATGTAGGGTAGGCAAATTGGATAATAATTGAGCTTTAACATATTCATGAAATCATTGCCTAGTATTAGCTTAAGGAAAAATGCGATAGATTTCCCGAAGATGTACAACTCTGTGATAGATAATAGTTGAAACTCTATTGTCTAATGTAAATTTTATTGTTATACTTAAATCCATATAGAAGCGACCGCAGATTATTCGGTGTAAGTTATGAATCAGTCCAATCAGCACCAATTACTTAAGCAACTCTATAACAGTTTTAACCCCCTACAACCTTTAAAAGCAGGTGCTACCACTTATATTAACTGTGATGATGTTAGAGGAGATGAAGATATTAAGATTGTATTGGGAAAGAAAATTCTTTTCTCTGATCAATCTCAATTTACTTACCAATTATATACAGGTCATCGAGGTGCAGGAAAATCAACTGAATTAGAAAGATTAAAACAGCATTTAGAGGAAAACAATTTCTACGTCATTTATTTTGCTGCTGATGAAGAAATTGAACAAGATGATACTCAACATACAGATATTCTTTTAGCTTGTACTCGACATTTGCTAGAATCTTTAGAGGATGAAGCTAATGCTGCTCCTCTGGTTGAATGGTTAAAAGAAAGATGGGAATCTCTGAAAGATTTAGCATCAACAGAAATAAATTTTGAAAAAGCAGATATACAAGCGGGAATCTTTCAGTTTGCTAAAGTCACTGCTGTCATGCGAACTTCTCCCAGTACCCGTGAAAAAATACGTCAAGAGGTTGAAAAACATACGCCTTCTTTAATTGAAGAATTAAATAAATTTATCGAAGAAGCTAGAGAAAAACTTGAGAATAAAGCAGGAATTGTCGTTATTGTAGATAATTTAGATCGCATTAGTCTGGATATTATCGATCCTAATACTAAACGAACTAATCATGACCAAATTTTTATTGACCGTAGTGGACAATTAAGAAGCATAAACTGTCACATGATTTATACTGTTCCTATATCAATGGTTTATTCAGAAAAAGCGACTGTTTTGGAAGAAAGATTTGGTAACACAACTCCTGTTTTACCTATGATTATGACTTATGAACGTGATGGAAAAGAATACTCAGAAGGAATTGAGAAGTTAAAAGCGATTCTTGAAAAACGAATTCAAGCAGTCAACGAGTCGAAAACTCTAGATGATATATTTGAAAGTCAAGAATTAGTTAAAAAGTTGTGCTTAATGAGTGGAGGTCATGTTAGAAACTTAATTCTGTTGATGAGAACTACTTTAGAAAGAACCTCAAGCTTACCAATTAAGGAAAAAGAAGTAAAACGTGCCATCTCCACAATGAGAAAAACCTATCGAAATGCTATCAATGAGAATCAGTGGGAACTACTAGCAAAAGTTCATCTTTCTAAAAACAAGATTAATGATTATGAATATCAAAAATTATTATTCAATCGCTCTATTTTAGAATATCATGCCATTGAAAATGATGAAATGAAGCCTTGGTACGATGTTCATCCTTTAATTCTGGAAATTGAAGAGTTTCAAGAAGCTGTTGCTAAATGTCAACAAGAAAATGAGGAATAAATTAGGAGAAAACCATGAATGATTTTTTACTTGATACTCAACCCTTTTTAAAAGATAACAATCTTCTTCCATCTTTTGTCATCGATAAAGAAAGTTATTGGCAAACTTTTTCACAGGAATTTAATTTAGAACAAGAAGAAGAGTATAAAATTTTATTACGTTCTGTTAATTGGGCTGAAGGATTCAGCTTATTTTTTATAGAATGTGTTTCAGGTACATCAAGACGTTTAATAGAAAGATTTAAAAAAGATTTACCTAGAAAAACGATTGAAATTCTTCCATTTACTAAGCCAATTGACAATTTATATAATATTGTTGATGATTTACCAAATAAAGATAAGATTGATATATTATTTATTCAAGGATTAGAATACTCTCTCAATGATTATATTGGTGAAGGATATGGTGGAGAAGGAGACTATTATAAAGAAGATTCAGTCCCTCCTATTCTCTCTCATTTGAATTTACAAAGAGAAAGGTTTAGAGACTCTTTTAATATCTGTTTTATTTTTCTCCTTCCTAGATTTGCAATTAAGTATTTTATTCGTCGTGCGCCAGATTTTTATGACTGGCGTTCAGGAACATTTGAATTTTCTACTGAGCAAGATATTTTAAAAGAAATGAAACAAGATATCGAAAAAAAGTTTAAAGCAGAAGATTTAGAAGAAATGACAGATAAAGAAGCTTATGATAGGTTATTAAAACTTGATGAGTGTTTAGATGAGTCTGAAGAAAATACAGATTATAAAATTGATTTACTTTTAAAAAAAGTTAAGCTTTTAAGAAAAATAGAGCATTATTCAGATGCAATTAAAATTTGTGATCAAGTGTTAAAAGTTAATGATCAATTAACAGAAGCATGGGAAGAACGTGGACTTGCTTTGTTATCATTACAGCGTCCTGAAGAAGCAATTAAGAGCTTTGATAGGTTGTTAAAAATAAATTCTGACAACTATCAGATTTGGTATATAAGAGCTTTCATATTTTTATTATTAGGACAATTAGAAGATGCTTTAGATAGTATCACCCAAGCTCTTAAAATTCAACCAAATGATTATACATTTTGGGCTTTTCGAGCCGTTACTTTTCTGATTTTGGAACGTTATCAGGAAGCTTTGAGTGATATTTATATAGCAATTGCTCTTAATCCAAATGATGATACTAATTGGGTTAATAAAGGGAAAATTCTTGCAGAGTTAGAAAATTATGAAGAAGCTATAGAAAGTTATGATAAAGCTATAGATATTAATTCCTATGATGATGAAATATGGTTTATTCGTGGAAATGCTCTAACTGAATTAGGAAATTATGAGGAAGCGATTGAAAGTTATAATGAGGTATTAAAGTTAGATAATCAAGAGGAAATTGATACTTATTATGAAACTTTGATTCATAAAGGAAATTTGCTAGTTAAATTAGAACAGTATAAAGAAGCAATTAGTAGCTATGATCAGGCTTTAGAAATTAACCCCGATAATTATCAACTTTTGTTTATAAAAGGAAAACTCTTAGCTCAATTAGAGCAATTTGAAAAGGCTTTAGAAAGTATCAATCAGGCTTTAGAAATCAACCCTAATGATGCTGATAGTTGGGAAATATCTGGATTTATATTAGGAAATTTAGAACGGTATCAAGAAGCTTTAAATAGCTATGATAAAGCAATTGAATTAGATCCTAATGACTATATTAGTTGGTTAAACCGAGGTAAGGTACTTGCTATACTCAAAAATTATGAAAATGCTTTAAATAGTTTTAATAAAGCTTTAGAATTGGAAAAAAATGATGATGAGTTATGGGCTATTCGTGGAAATGTTTTAGCGGACTTAGAGCAATATGAAGAATCTTTACAAAGTTTTAGTCAATCTCTACAAATCAATCCAAAGAATTACAAAGTTTGGTCATTTCACGCTCACAATTTAGTAATTTTAGAGCAATTAAGAGATGCTGTGTATAGCTTTGATAAAGCAATAGAATTAAAACCAGATGATGCAGAAATCTGGGGAAGACGTGGACAAACCTTAAAAGAGTTACATCGTTATGAGCAAGCGTTAGAGAGTTTAGATAAATCAATTAGTTACGATAGGAATGATGAAAGAGCTTGGCTATTGAGAGGCCATATTTTATCTAGATTAAAACGTTATGAGAATGCTTTAGATAGTTATGCTCAAGCTTTTCAAATTAATCCTAAAAATATTAATAGTTTAATCAACAAAGGAAATATATTTACTCATTTAGAAAAATATCAAGAAGCTCTAGAGAGTTACAATCAGGCTTTAGCTATCACTCCTCACGATGCTGAAATTGGGTGTGATCAAGGAAGAACTTTATATTTAATGGGAAATTATCAAGCAGCTATTAAAAGCTTGAAAAAGTCAATAGAAATTGATCCTAATAATGGTTATGCTTTAAATGGCTTAGGATATTTATTAATTAAGCAATATAGTTATGAAAAACCGATGTTAGAAGTTCCTTTAATCATCAAAGAAAATTTAAGCAATGATGAAAAGAATAAAGTCAAAAATGCTGAAGCTCAATATTATCAAGAAGCATTGGCATATTTTAATCAAGCTATTTTATTAGAAGCAAAAGATAATATAAACTTAAAACTGGCTTGGGCAAATAAAAGTTATGTTTTATACCATTTAGGTCAATATCAAGACGCTCTTAATAGTTGCACTAAAGCGATTAAATTAAAAATCAAGGATGATGGTATTTATCTAAGTAAAGCCTTTATTTTACTCAAATTAGGACGTTTAAAAGAAGCCATCAAATCTTTTAAAAAAGTAATGAAGAACAAACTTTATTTGGAAGATGTTTATTATGGGTTAGCTATCTGTTATGCTCAACAAAAAAATACAAAACAAGCTATTAGCTATTTAAAAGAACTTCTCACTATAGCCCCACAATATCGTCAAATGCTCAAAGATGATCCTAGCTTTAAGGAAATTTCAGCAAAGAGAAAAAAGTGTTTTGAAACGTTATTTTAGTTGAAGTTATTAAAAACCAAGGTGGTGATAAGTCCTTTCATATTATCAAAGACAAGTTACCCATTAGATTAGATAAATAATAAAATTAATGCTATAATCTAGTCTAAATCCGCTTAACTCGTATATTGAGAGCAAGACAATTATGATTAATAGCATTAAACAAAAGGCCATTGTTGGTAAAAACGGAAAAATTGAATTACCAGAAACTGAGTTAACAGAAGGTTCACTGGTAGAAGTAATTGTCTTGGTAGAAAATTCATCCCAAGAAGATGAAACTGATTATTTATTTCGTTCACCAGCTAATAAAAAACAACTGCTTGATGCTTTAGATAACGTAAGAAAAGGAAACATAATGTCTGTTAACTTAGATGAATATGAGAAGAATTTCCTTTGAAACTAAAGCTTTTGAACAATACTTTAAGATGAACTGCTTACTGATAAGGGTGGGGAAACCCCACCCCTACTAATTAATTATTCTTATAGCGTTTCATTGACAATCTTCTGCGCTTCTTGCAAAATAGAATCAAGATGTTCCTGACTCGTTAAGCTTTCCGCATAGATTTTATAAACATTTTCAGTCCCCGATGGACGGGCTGCAAACCAACCGTTTTCAGTAACAACTTTTAAGCCACCAATGGCTGCATTATTCCCCGGTGCATTGGTTAATTTAGCGGTAATTTCTTCCCCTGCTAAACTGTCTGCTTTTACCTCATCAGGAGAGAGTTTTTTCAACTTCGCTTTTTGTTCGGGGGTAGCAGGAGAATCAATCCGAGTATAGTAAGATGTCCCTAATTTAGCGGTTAAATCTTGATAGTGCAGTCCGGGATCTTTACCCGTTTTAGCCGTAATTTCTGCTGCTAATAAGTCCATAATAATTCCATCTTTATCCGTTGTCCAAACTTTACCATTTTTGCGTAAGAAAGAAGCCCCAGCACTTTCTTCCCCACCAAACCCCATTGAACCATCTACCAAGCCCGATACAAACCATTTAAAGCCGACAGGAACTTCGCATAAAGTGCGTCCAATCTCTTTAGCTACTCGGTCAATAATACTGCTACTAACTAATGTTTTGCCAATCATCGCATTGGCTGGCCAATTAGTACGATTTTGGAAAAGATACCAAATAGCAACAGATAGGAAATGATTTGGGTTCATTAAACCGACACTAGGAGTCACAATACCGTGTCTGTCCGAGTCTGTGTCATTACCAAAGGCAATATCGTACTGATCTTTGAGTTTAACCAAATTTGCCATCGCATATGGGGAAGAACAGTCCATCCGAATCTTACCATCCCAGTCTAAGGTCATAAAGCGGAAGGTAGGATCAATGCTAGGATTAACAATACCGATATTTAAGCCATATTTATCAATAATCGGTTCCCAGTAGCCAACATTGGAACTTCCCAAGGGATCAGCCCCAATACGGATACCAGACTCCTTAATCGCCTGTATATCAATGATATTTTCTAAGTCATTGACGTAAGGAGTAATAAAATCAAAGAAATGCACATTGTCCGCTTTTAAGGCTTCTTCGTAGGAAATACGCTGAACACCCTGTAATTTTGCCTTTAATATCTCATTTGCCCGATCTTGTATCCACTTAGTAACGTCCACATCCGCAGGTCCCCCTGACGGTGGGTTATATTTAAACCCTCCATCGGTGGGTGGGTTGTGGGAAGGGGTGATAATAATTCCGTCAGCTAGTCCTGTGGTTTTACCATCGTTATAGCGTAAAATAGCGTGGGAAACCGCAGGAGTTGGGGTATATTGGCTATTACCTTTTTCTTGGGCGAAAAAGACTTCTACACCCCCTGCTGCTAACACTTCTAACGCTGTCCGTTGGGCAGGAGAGGATAAAGCATGACTATCCATGCCAAGATATAAGGGGCCATTAATTCCTTCTTGGGTGCGATATTCAACGACAGCTTGAGAAACAGCGAGAATATGATCTTCGTTAAAGGTACTTTTGGCTGCATTTCCCCGATGGCCGGATGTCCCGAAACTGACTTGTTCGAGGGGGTTTTCTGGGTCGGGATGAAGGGTATAATATTGCTGTTTAAGTTGAGCAATGTCGATAATTGCGTCACTGGGAGGGGCTTGTCCTGCAAGGGGACTAATATTACTGGCTGCGGTTGCCATAGTTAATTGTTCCTTAATGTAACGACTGTTTACTTAATAATATAGTAGGCGAGAAGGGGGATAAGGTTAAGGGGAACAAAAAAATCAGTGCATCTCGACACAGAGAGCAAGGCATCTTTAAAGTAAGGCTAACTTAGATCGAAAGATGAGAAGGTAAAGAGAAGGTAAAAGTTTGTGAGGGGGGGTGTAGTTAAAAGCTTAATGAAAAATAAATTTTGACGACGTTTCAAAGCTTCTCCCATACGAAGAAACTGATCACGGATCACTGTTTTCAGGCTTTTCTAACGTCCAGCGTCGCCATGCAGTTGAACTTCTGATCACAATCCACAGTAACATTAAAGCAATTAAGCCACCATTTTGAGGGGCTTTAAAAGCATACAATACCAGAATAACGCAAAGAATATCTTCGAGAAAGATGAACCAAAGAGGAAGGTGACGAAGGCGAAAAAACCAGCCAACTTGCACCAATTTAATAGCAAATGCCAAGATTCCTCCCACTAAACCCATAATCCAAAGCGGCTGTAAATCAAACTTAATCATCTTACTTACCGTAACCGCCATTAACCCACCCACAAGGGGACTAAAGAATAGCTGAACTAATTGAGTAATGCGTTGGCCTAACAGCTTTTTTGAACCAAATAACTCAAACAGTGACCAACTAATCAGAATTGCTAAAATAATTTGGGGATGTATCCGAGAAAGGATAGGAAGATTAGACCAGATATCGTCATAAAGTAGGGCAACAATCAGCAAAGGTGAACCAATCCTCATCCCTGCTGCTGCCGATGCCGATAAAATACCTAAGACACTAATCACCGTTGCCATATTGGTTGGAAAAACTCCGACTAGGGATTGATACTGAATAAATGTAGATTACAGACTAATATTAAGGTCTTTTGTGAAAGATTAAAAAACAATTACTATTAAAGCTAAATCTTGACAAACAGGGGTTAGACTAAAATCGTCTTCTAGATTTTTGTCGAAAAGTGAATCTTCTGCTACACTTTTGTCTAACATATATATTCGACTGAGCATAACTTCCTAAACAATTATTTAGGACTACTGTTCAATAAACTACCCCTTATTAAACCATAACTTTAATGATTTCAGTTTATATTCTCACCTACAACGAAGAACTTGACATAGCAGCCTGTATTAAGTCAGTTCTCCCTTTAACCGATGACATTATCGTAGTTGACTCTTGTAGTAGCGATCGCACGACAGAAATTGCTGAAACCTATCCCGTTCGTGTTATCAAACATCCCTTTGAAAGTCACGGAAAACAACGGACTTGGATGTTGCAAACTATCACCACCAAATATCCTTGGGTGTATATTCTCGAAGCAGATGAAAGAATGACCCCCGAATTGTACCAAGAATGTGTCGCAGCAACCCAAAAACAAGAAGCCATTGGCTATTATGTAGCCGAAAGAGTTATTTTCATGGGAACATGGATTCGCCACAGTACCCAGTATCCCCGTTACCAGATGCGACTATTTGAGAAAGGAAAAGTCTGGTTTACTGACTATGGACATACAGAACGGGAAGTTTATGAAGGAAACGTTGGATTTCTTCAAGAAACTTATCCCCACTATACTTGTAGCAAAGGATTAAGCCGTTGGATTGACAAACATAACCGTTACTCCACCGATGAAGCCGAAGAAACCCTAAAACAACTTGAAAAGGGAGATATAAGCTGGAAAAATCTATTTTGGGGCTACTCAGAGGTAGAAAGACGAAGAGCATTAAAAGACCTTTCCCTAAGAATACCCTTCCGTCCCTTAGTGCGTTGGCTTTATATGTACTTTATATTAGGGGGAATTTGGGACGGGAAAGCTGGGTTTGCTTGGTGTACCCTCCAAGCGTTTTATGAATATCTAATCCTTTTAAAAGTAGATGAACTCAAAGCAAATCGCCAGCCTAAACCTTTTTTTAACGACATTAACAGTCAAAGCAACGAATTTTCCACGATTGAACCCGCTCCTCACTTAGTTTCTTGTCAAAATTCGGTAGAGACAGATAACCGTCGTCCTAATTTACGTTAAAAAGAAATAGGAGGCCAGTATGGATGGGGACTGCACTTAAACCCACAAACTCTGACCCCTGACCGCCAAACTTCTAATTCACCTTCGTCAGTCTTTGCGCTAAGATCAACGATTGAACCCTTTTGTCCAATTACACCGAAGGTATCTTTAAATATTATGGAACTGCTTTTAACCGTTGTCACCCAATTTATTCGCATTTACTCCTTGCTAATTATTGTGAGAATCTTGATGTCTTGGTTTCAAACTGCAGAGTGGGCCTACAGTATCATCAGTTTTCTAAGTCCCGTTACCGACCCTTATCTTAATATCTTTCGGTCTTTTATTCCCCCTTTAGGTGGTCTTGATCTTTCCCCTATCTTGGCTATTCTCCTATTAAACTTATTAAGCAACGTTTTAGGGAATTTAACCTATAGCTATAGCATGGGATTTTAATCGTTGTTAAAGTTAGCAAAATCGTCTTCATCTTGATAATAGTAAGGGCGTACCTTCCCAGCAAAGCCAGACGCTTTAAATTGTTTCAGTTTCAAGGGTGTGGGCTGATTTGAGGGAACAGAAATTCTAAACTCAAAGTCACTCACCCCCGGTGGAACTTCAGCCAGTGTACCCACACGAGTCCGATTAGGCATTACTATATTATTGTTAGCGTCGTAGATGCGGCCAAACACATCCGCATCATAAACCGTCTTACCCGAAGGATTTTTCGCTTTACCCGTCACCAGATAACAAGTCGCCTCAATAGATGAACCGCTTCCCACATTTCCTTTTGCATACTCAGCAGAACAGTCAGAATAAGAAATACTGGAGAGTTGAATTTGAGTAGTTGCCCATGCTGCTGTTGTAACAAAACTACTGAGTCCCCATAGCATGACTGAGAAAATCGTTGCTAAGATAATAGACCGTTTCATAAGTTAATTTCGTCCTTGAATAATTCTAGATAGCTCAATGTTTAACTTATAACTTGTCGGGTAGGTTCAACGCAAGAATGATTTTTTCAGTGGGAGAGATTAAAGAAGTCGGAAGCGGTGCGACCCGACGGGACGCTTAGTCCCGTTCAGAAAGCGCACGCCCGGAAGTTGTTTTTGCAGGGCAGGATTTATACCTCTCTCCAAAAACGTTCTGTCTTAAAAGGCAGGGTTTTAAACCTAGTTATTTCGATAATAGACTTGTTGAGAGTAATGGGATATATTATTCCTAGCATAAGGGAGGACAAGTAATGCTAACAAAATGGGAATGTTTTCTGAAAAATCTAGGAGAATGGCGAGGTTCTTTCGCTCGTTTATCTCCTAAAGGAGAATTCATGGAAGATATACCAACAGTAGTGTCTTTTGAAGCTTTGAACAATAATACCCTTATTCATCAAAAAGTTCATCGGTTTCCCCCCAATCAACCACCGCAGTTGCAAGCATATAACTATTCTTCCTTAAATAAGAGTATCCAATTTTTTGAAAATGGTGCATTTTCCCAAGGATCAATGCAATGGGGGCCTTTTTCAGAATTTGGTGCAGAATTAGGATTAATCGAAGAAGATAGACGGTTAAGATTAGTCCAGATGTATGATAAAGAAAGTCAACTCAGCGTTTTAACCTTGATTCGAGAAAAGTTAACCAATTCATCCACCCCTGAAAGACCTACCTTGACCTTAGATCAATTACTGGGAACATGGTCTGGGGAAGCAGTTACGGTTTATCCTGATTTACAGTCTCCTGATACTTTTAATAGCCAGTTAACCCTTAAACAAATTGAGAAAAATAAAGTAGAACAAACCTTAAGTTTTGGCCAACAAACCTTACAATCTCAGGCAAGAATTGAAGAAAATTGTCTTTATTTTGAGCAAGGAGAAATGACAATACAAATTTGTTTACTGGCTGATGGTGCATCCTCTAATTGTCCCCTAATAATTAAACCCCGCCAAGGATTTGTCTTAGAATTAGGATGGCTACTTTCCCCAAACCAACGACAACGCATAATCCGTCGCTACAACAATAAAGGGGAATGGATTAGTTTAACCCTAGTCAAAGAAACCAAAATCAGTTAAAAATAAAGAAATGTAAAAAAATACCGATAGGAGATTACTTTGCCACACACAATTGTAACTGACACCTGTGAAGGGGTAGCGGACTGTGTTGATGCCTGTCCTGTCGCTTGTATCCACGAAGGCCCCAGTAAAAACGCTAAAGGAACAGACTGGTATTGGATTGACTTTGCCACTTGTATCGATTGTGGCATCTGTTTACAGGTTTGCCCTGTAGAAGAGGCAATTCTACCTGAAGAACGACCCGAATTGCAAAAAACACCCTAATTCAGCGAACGGTTAACAGTAAACAGTCATCAGTAAGCCGTTACCATTAAAAACCTAACACCTAAAACCAGCAAACCTAACACCTAAAAAATGACAAACTTATTAGAAGTAGAAGAGGTATATGCAGGATATGTGCAGGATTTGAATATTCTGCAAGGGATTAACTTCCGTATCGAACCCGGTGAATTAGTAACCGTTATTGGCCCCAATGGCGCAGGAAAGTCAACCCTTGCTAAGACAATTTTTGGACTATTAACCCCAAATAAAGGCACAGTTACATTTAAAGGAAAAAATATTGCGGGACTAAAATCAAATCAGATTGTCCCTTTGGGAATGTGTTATGTTCCCCAGATTAAAAATGTTTTTGCGACATTGAGTGTGGAAGAAAACTTAGAAATGGGCGCATTTATCGCTAAAGGGTCGATCAAAAGTCAGAAAGACACAATTTACACAATGTTTCCCAAATTAGCCCAACGTCGCCACCAAAAAGCCGGAACCTTATCGGGAGGAGAACGCCAAATGTTGGCCATGGGAAGAGCTTTGATGTTAGATCCAGATTTATTATTATTGGATGAACCCTCAGCAGCTTTATCTCCTATTCTTGTGAAAAGTGTCTTTGAACAAATCAAAGCGATCAATTCTTTAGGCAAAGCCATTGTTCTAGTAGAACAAAATGCCAAAAAAGCGTTAATGATGGCAGATCGGGGATATGTACTAGAAAATGGCTGCGATCGCTTTGAAGGAACGGGACAAGACCTGCTCAATGATCCTAATGTGGGTAAATTGTATTTGGGAGCAGCGTATCATAAAAATATCTAGTCACTTAGACTCGATAATTTTATTCCCTAATCCTAAACAGCCAATTACTATAATTCCCCACAATAAGGAAGATTCAGGTATCGTCGTCGGTGTATCATCTGTTAAATAGTCTTCATTTGGGTCAAATACATCGGCTGGTAAGGTTTCTTGAGCAATTTTATTAGCAAGAGCTTGACGATAGTTCTCAATTGACCCCGTAACCGTTAAAAATCCTTCTGTTCCACTGGGATTGTTCCATGTAGCATCAGGCTCATCAACAATCAGAGGACTTCCATCGTTATTGGTTAAAGACACAATATTGTCTAATTTTGGATCAGAAAAATCAGGAACCCGTGCAGGATCTACAGAAATCCCATTGATTGCATCAATTCCATCTGCATAAGCATCCCGCGTTGCCTCTTTCCAGTTGACTGAAGAAAACCAATCAAAGCCATCACTACCAATATCTAGAATTAGGTACTCCGCTTCATAATCGTTATTTCGTAATCCTATCAGTCCACTACTACCATTATTGCCATTATGGGCTTCAGCAATACTATTTCCAAGGGGGCTTCTTGTACCTCCCATCTTCTCAATGGTGGAAAATTGAGCGGCAAAAGCCTCTGTCGAGGTTTGAGAGTCCAACAATGTCCAACCAACCTCTTGAGCTACCCTCACTGAATCTTCATAACCAAACTGAAATACACTAACTGCAATTTGTTGAATATCCAATGGCTCAAGAATTTGCTCATAAAAATTCGATGAACTAAAGACATCTTCATATATAGATAGCATCTGACTAAATTCATCGTCCTCTATACTATCAGATCCATCTAAGATAATTGCTAATTCAGTATAAACCGATGTACAGTTACTGTTATTGTAACAAGAATCATTGCTGTTTAAATTAGCTGAGGCAGCTGGTAAAGACAAAGCAATTCCACAGGCTGTTCCTAAGCAGGCCAGCCCTATTAAGGGTAAGTTTTTCATGGCTTTCCTTCTAAATTGGTGCTTAGTCCTAATATTCCCAAGTGGGATTTGGAACTAACGAGGTACGTTAGAAAGCTCCTAAGAGTCGCTGATTAAATAAGCTGTTAAGTATCACACATTGGATTGTAGAGACAGGCACGAGGCACTTACAGGGGTAGGTTTTTTACCCGAAGTATAGTTGGTGAGTAAGAAGTGAGGAGTGATAAGCTGTTCATCACCTCAATTGCTATGTGAAGACGTAAGGGAGTAGGGAGAGGGAGTAGGGATAGGGAGAGAGTAAGAGGATTTGTACTAAAATACCCAAGACCCAGTTTAAATGCGTCTTAGCTTACCAAGTCCGACTTATAAAACCCAGTTTTAGGATAGTAGGGAGAAGGGAGTAGGGAGAGATCATTTCGATAACTGGGGTATATAAACAAGATTTGGTATCACTCATGTAAAAGCCAATCATTAAGCCTAGACAGGCTTTCAGAGACATCTAATGTCCTAACCGCAATGGGTAAAGCTATAGCTTTTTTGCCACATAGACACCATAGCTATAGTGAGTTTTATATTTCTCATACACTTCTATTTCTCGCTTTGCGGCTTCAACAATAGCTTGTGCTTCTTTACTGTTGTCATTTCGGTTAAGAAAACCCTGAAAACGATTCTGCATCGGTCGATAATAATTATCCCACCAACAATGTTCTGGTAAGATAAAATAGCCTATCAGGGAATAGCCATGCTTCTCTAGAAGACCAATCTTTGAGGCTGCAACATCGATTTCAGGATATTCTTTCTCCCAATATTTTTGCAGTTCCAACGGACGAGAAGCTGTCGTCCAAGTAATCTCTGAAACACACAATATTCCTCCTACTTTTAAATAACGTTTCCAGTCGATTATCCCTTTTTCAAAACCCATATTATAGATTGCACCTTCAGACCAAATGATATCAAATTCTTCATTGTTAAAAGGTAGGCTATCCATGGAACATAAAAGGGTAGAGATTTTGTCAGAAAGCCCTGCTTTATTTGCTCTAGTTTCTAGCACTTCAAGAAAATCTTGAAGGAAGTCAACTGCCGTAATTTGGGCATTTAATTGTTGAGCAAGAAGAAGAGTAGATGCGCCTGTTCCACAACCTATATCGGCAATTTTTAGCGGCACACTTCTGTCCACCCTAGATAGATTTATGGCCATTTTTGTCTCTGCATCATCCCCTGGCCCTTGTCGGTCGGCATCTTTATAGAGGTCTATTAAGAGTTGGTAATCTTCCATATTGTTATTCCTTAGACATTAGGCTAACGCTTTATTCCCTAAATTATAACGTGTAGAGTAAAGTTTTACCTCTAAAATTGACAGCCTTGCATCTTGAATGTTAAACTTCGCTTAAGTATCTAAGGTGAACTTATCTATCGTGTCTATATATGATGAGCAAGAACAGGAATATCAAAGACTGAGAATTAAGCATCGCCCCGAATTAATTCAATACCTCAAAAAAACAGTTAAACATCTCCTATCTCAATCTCTAATTAATCAAGTTGCCAGTCATATTAATCCATCACTGAATATAACGAATGTGACTCCTGCAATGGAGCTTAAGGTAGGTAATCAAAAAACAGAATGCTTATCTCTAAAAACTTCGATTATGGAAGTCTATGATCGAGAAGAAATTAACGGACGCTTATTAATTTTAGGTCAGTTAGGGGCAGGAAAATCGACTATTTTATATCAGTTAGCACAAGGGTTAATTGAAAGAGCAGAAAATGATCAAAATCATCCCATTCCTATTTTATTTGATCTATCTAAATGGGTTTGGGTCGGACATCCTAACATTTCGTTACTAGAATATTTATTGGATGAATTAACCCTAATAGGTTTTGAATATGATTTTGCTCGGTCATACTTGGAAAATCAACAAATCATCCCTTTATTAGACGGTTTAGATGAATTAGAGAGTAGCAAGAGAGAGACTTGTAGTGAACATATTCGTTATTTTGGTGATCGTCCATTAGTTCTCTGTGATAATCTCCAAGCATTAAAATCATCAGCAATAAAAAAGAAATTTAGTGGTATCCTCACTCTACAATCTTTAAGTAATGAGCAAATAACTAATTATTTACAAGAAACTAAGTCAGTCAAGCTACAAACCTTAATCGAAAGAGATGAAGATGCACAAACATTAGCTCACATTCCTTTATTCTTAAACTTAATGGTATTAACGGAACAAGAGATATCGTCTCTACAATGGCAACAACTCCATAGTGAAAAGCATAAATCAGATTATCTTGTTGCTTGCTATTTAGTCAAGATGATAGGGGATTCTCAAATGATTGGAAATAAGGCTTATGATAACTGGAGAAGTGGCTGGCAAGTTCGGTATCGAGAGAAAATAGCCAATGCTGTTCCACCCAAAAAAAGAGTACCGAGAAGTTATCGAAGATATTTAAACCATCCGACTAAATCTTATAATTATTTAAGTTGGATTGCTAGTCAATTAGAAAAACACCAATTTTCATTATTTTTTGTTGACAAAATACAGCCTAAAGGGTTAAAAAAAGGTAGCCTTGAGAAAGATCTATTTCAAATCATCTTCCGCTTAATTGCTGGACTCATTGGTTTTACAGTTGTTGAGTTAGCATACAACTATGTTATCTATGTTAATTATCTTAAGGGAATAGAAAACTTTCATTTACAGACAACACCTTTATTGTATGCGCCAATGTTTATTTTAGTCTATGGCATGAATTTAATCTCAAAAGATGAAAATGGTCATGGCGTAAAGATAGCATTTTGGAGACGTATCCCCTTTTGGAGAGGTTTTAACTTTAACCCATTAAGCTCAACAAGGCTACAAATCGGTTTAAATCTTAAAACACAACCCAATCAAGATATTTGGTTCTTGATTTGTTCTAACTTTTTTTTATTATTTATCTTCTTAATTCTAGCTTTTACGATATTTTGGGGGTTGGAAAATGGAGCAAGGTTTCTCAATTTAATCAACGGAGATTTATTAAGATATGTAAGAGCGATATTAGCATTTATAACGGTTGTCTTATTTTTATGTCGAGAAGGTTTACAGCATTTAAGTCTTCGTATTGTGCTAACTTTAAGCGGTTATGCACCTTGGAATTATGCACGATTTCTAAATTATTGTACCGAGCAATCAATCTTACAGCGTGTCGGTGGGGGATATCGATTCATTCACTCTATTTTTCGTAAACATTTGGTTAAATATAAGAGATACTAAAAGTTAAAAATTAATAATTCATGCCAATCTATTCCTTAATCCGAATTCTTAAGAGAAAGGGTTCTCTTTTAACCATAGTAGCCACGATTTCCTTAGTAACTGTATCTTGTAGTTCTCAAGAACCTTTGATTTCTCCTTCCCCTCTCACTTCTCCTTCTCCTGTGGTTTCTCCTAGTCCCTCCAAAGAAGAAATTAAAAGATCGGCTGAATTACGCCTAAAAGGATTACAGTATCGCCAAGAAAATCGCTTTTCTGAAGCCATTACAGCGTTACAAGCCTCAGTTGAGGCAGATCCTACTAACTTATCTGGTCGTATTATTTTAGGATGGACATTACATCTTGATGGACAGGCCGAAGCAGCGATCGCTCAATTACAACAGGTCATCAAACAAGATTCGCAAAATGTAGAAGCTTTTAATGCTCTAGGAATTGTCTATCTCGTTAAAGGAGACTTAGAACAAGCAATTAATATTCATCAAACAGCAGTTAAACTCAAACCTAATAATAAAATCGCCCATTATAATCTTAGTTTAGCTTATCATCGTACAGAAGAGTATCAAACCGCCATTGAACACGGCAAAATAGCCACTCGTTTAGAACCAAATAACCCCCATCCTTGGGTTGCACTTGCGATGATTTATGGAGATAATCAGCAACCAACCTTGGCAAAAGAAACCTATCAAAAGGCGATCGCACTTGATCCCCGTTATCGGCAAAATTGGTATTTAGAGCATTTAATTAAAGCTGGATTTAGCCCCGAACAAGTTAAATTGGTTGAAAAACTCAAAAACTCCCCTAACTTAGGTTAGAGGAGTCAACAATTAGTTAAGGCTTCAGGTGTCAGAAAATCTCTCAGAATCAATACACCTTAACTTAATAAAATCGCCCGAAACTTCCTTATTTAAAACTCAGATTAGGTTAACCATTCTAATTGAGCTTCGTCTTTCGTATTGGTATGACGAGAGGGGGTTTCACGATTGAATTTCATGTGAATAGAACGGTTTTGTTCTCCGTCAGACGCAACAGCTACAATGGGATAGTCAATTAAGCCATCTTGGAAGGACATCTGGAAGCGGAATGTACCATCAGGATTCAGTTTAATGGGTCGTCCGCCAACGGTGACGGTTGCATCTGGCTCGGTTGCACCATAGACAATTAATTCTGCATCAGCGACTAACCAGAACTTACGGGGACGAATGGGGGGAGCAGAGGCAGAAAATCCAACCCCTGACATGGTTAAGCCCGATACGTTTAACCCCATACCCATACCTGATGTGGTTAAAGCCCCAATACCAGACATGGTCATTGCGCCAGCACCTGACATAGTTAAGACTCTTTCGGGGGCTGCCCATAAACCAACGCCAGAGGGGAAAACATAGGAACTTACATTTTCTTGTAAAGCATAGGAGCTTTGTTGTAGGGCGTAAGAACTTACATTTTCTTGTAAAGCATAGGAGCTTTGTTGTAAAGCATAAGAGCTTTCTTGTAAAGCATAGGAGCTTTGTTGTAGGGCGTAAGAACTTACATTTTCTTGTAAAGCATAGGAACTTTGTTGTAGGGCGTAAGAACTTTGTTGCAGTCCGAAGGAACTTACATTTTCTTGTAAAGCATAGGAACTTTGTTGTAGGGCGTAAGAACTTTGTTGCAGTCCGAAGGAACTTACATTTTCTTGTAAAGCATAAGAGCTTTCCTGTAAGGCATAAGAACTTTGTTGCAGTCCGAAGGAACTTACATTTTCTTGTAAAGCATAAGAGCTTTCCTGTAAGGCATAAGAGCTTTGTTGTAGGGCGTAAGAACTTTGTTGCAGTCCGAAGGAACTTACATTTTCTTGTAAAGCATAGGAGCTTTCTTGTAAAGCATAAGAGCTTTCCTGTAAGCCAAAGGAACTAACTGATTCCTGTAATGCATAAGAACTTTCCTGTAAAGCATAAGAGCTTTCCTGTAAGCCAAAGGAACTTACAGTTTCCTGTAAAGCATAGGAGCTTTCTTGGGAGACATAGGAACTGACATTTTCTTGTAAAGCATGAGAACCCGTTGTTTCCTGTAAGGCATAAGAGCTTTCCTGTAAAGCATAAGAGCTTTCCTGTAAGCCAAAGGAACTAACACCAGACCCTGCAACGTGCTGCATTGAGCCAAACAAAGAACCAGCGACCCGTTGTGCCTCTGATTCTTCCGTCATTTTATACATTTGCTCGTACATTCCCGTCATTGGTGCTTTGCGGCCAGGAATAGATAAGGCGTGCTTGGTTTTACCCACTAAGTCTTCTTCCCAACCCACTGTTACAAAGACATCTTCAATCCAATCTGAAGGATAAATCGGGGGCATATGTACAGGAATTGAGCGGGATAAGACTAGCCAACGACCATCCGCACAACGATAACCAATATCGATTACATAGTCTCGATCACTAACAGGAATGGGCAAATACCACTCTCTGGCCAACTCATCGCAAAGATATTCTTGAACGCTGTGGGGACTTTGATAATTAATGTTAATATCTGTCACATCATAGATGCGTAGGGCAAGTTGTTGACCCCCTTGACGACGCATTTCTTCTTTTTTTTCGTTGGGAACATCCCAATAGGTGTAAGCCCATTGGGGATCACGAGGAAGTAACATGATGCGACTGTCGCCATACCCACTAGGCAGTTCTCCTAACCCCTCATCAACGGAGGCTAGAGAATCGCCTAATTGATCTTCTTGGCCAAGTTCAAATTTTGATGCTTCCACTTTTTGTTCCTCTTGAGGCTGTTTTGGACTAGGGGGAATGGTGGCAGAGTCTTCAGGGATGTCTGTTAAGGGCTCAGATGGGGAAGGTTGAACGATATTTTGTTCTTCCATTCCCATTGCACCTTGAATCGCTGTGATTAACTCTGCTTTACGCATTCGGCTGTATCGAGGGATATTATACTCGCTGGCAACTTTTCGTAGTTGTCGCAAGGTCATCCCTTCCAAGGAGAGGGAGTCTTGAGTCATGGTTTGATTCGCTCCGATTGATAAAATTCCCCAAGAATGGGGATCGCTTGCTTAACTTTATGTAACAAAACTGATCCCCCAATGGTCAAGGGGGATCACAACTCGCTTCTTAAGTCCGCAACGCAATTCTAGGGAGTTCAGGGATCATTATGTCAAGGATATTTGATATTTACCCCCTAAACGTTCCATCTATGACTCCGCTTAATGTCAGAGTTCCGTGACATGGACAAATGTAGGGAGAGAGAAGAGTGAATGCTAAGAGGAAAGCGATTGACAATGAGTCTCCGTTCAAAAGCTATAATTAACACTATCAGTCTTTATTTACCCCTTAGATTAAATTGTCCAGTCGTGCTTATGAGTAACCCAGCAGATCGCATCATTATCTTTGATACTACCCTTCGAGACGGAGAACAATCTCCGGGTGCAGCCTTAACCGTTGATGAAAAGCTTACCATTGCTCGATCGCTAGCACGACTGGGTGTTGATATCATTGAGGCCGGTTTCCCTTACGCGAGTCCGGGAGATTTTGAAGCCGTTAACAAAATCGCTGCTCTCTTTGACAAAGACAATAGCCCTACTATCTGCGGTTTAGCCCGTGCAGCCCAAAAAGACATCAAAAGAGCCGCCCAAGCTCTAAACCCTGCCTTTAAGCCTCGGATTCACACCTTTTTAGCGACCTCCGATATTCATCTTGAATATAAATTAAAGAAAACTCGCACCGAAGTCTTGCAAATTGTCCCCGAAATGGTTGCTTATGCCAAATCTTTCGTAGATGACGTGGAATTTTCCCCCGAAGATGCTGGCCGTAGTGACCCCGAATTTCTTTATCAAGTCTTAGAAGCAGCGATCGCAGCCGGCGCAACGACCATTAATATTCCTGATACGGTAGGTTATACCACCCCTAGCGAGTTTGGGGCGTTAATTGGAGGAATTAAGCAAAATGTCCCCAATATTAACGAGGCAATTATTTCCGTCCATGGACATAATGATTTAGGATTAGCGGTGGCCAATTTCCTTGAAGCGGTGAAAAATGGCGCACGTCAGCTAGAATGTACTATTAATGGGATTGGTGAACGGGCTGGAAATGCAGCCTTAGAAGAACTGGTGATGGCTCTTCATGTGCGTCGTCAATATTTTAACCCGTTTTTAGGGAGAGCCGTTGATTCTAGCGAACCCTTAACCCAAATCAACACCCAAGAGATTGCCAAAACCTCTCGCCTTGTTTCTAATCTCACAGGTATGATGGTACAACCCAATAAAGCGATCGTGGGGGCTAATGCTTTTGCCCACGAGTCGGGAATTCATCAAGATGGGGTACTCAAGCACAAGTTAACCTACGAGATTATGGATGCGGAATCTATTGGATTAACGGATAACCAAATCATTTTGGGTAAATTGTCGGGACGTAACGCTTTTCGGACTCGTTTAGAAGAATTAGGCTTTGAACTCTCAGAAACCGACCTCAATAAAGCTTTTTTGCGCTTCAAAGAAGTAGCGGATAAGAAGAAAGACATCACCGACTTGGATCTAGAAGCGATTGTTAACGATGAGATTCAACAAGCCCCCGAATTATTCCGTTTAGAACGGGTTCAAGTCTCCTGTGGTGATCATGCTTGCCCTACCGCTACCGTAACCCTTCGTACCCCCGAAGGGACAGAATTAACCGATGCAGCCATTGGAACGGGTCCGGTGGATGCGGTGTATAAAGCAATTAACCGTGTAGTCAATATTCCCAATGAATTAACCGAATTTTCGGTTAAATCGGTGACAGCCGGCATTGATGCTATGGGAGAGGTTACGATTCGCCTACGCCATGAGGGGCGTACCTATTCGGGTTATTCTGCTAATACGGATATTATTGTTGCCTCAGCCCGTGCTTATATCACTGCACTGAATCGTTTATCTGCTACCTTGAGTAAGCCCAAAGAAGAGGAAAAAACCGTTGCAACGGTTTAGGTGTTCGGTGTCGGGTGTCGGGTTTTATATGTTTAAACCTCACACCCTGCACCTCATACCAAATCCAGTTAACAAAACCCAGTTATAAATAGGGTTGTGTTCAGGAGTTCAGAAGTGGGAAGTTCTTCCCATCTCCCCCAAAACAGGGTTTTATAAGTCGGATTTGGTATCAGTTATGATTTGGGTGACAGTTTCCCACTGTTAACTGCTATATCACACCTTATGAACGACCAATTCCAACATAACGGAATCCTGCTTTTTCAACTGCACTGCGATTAAGGAAATTACGTCCATCAATCAACACAGGATTATTCATCCCTTTAGCCATTTTCCCAAAGTCTAACTTCAGGAATTCTTGCCAGTCGGTGACTAAAACCAACGCATCACACTTATCGGCTAACATTTCAGGGTTCGCTTCGATGACAACCCCTGATAAACCATGACTTAACCCAGACTGGGACACAATTGGGTCATAAGCTTTCACTTTAGCCCCTAAACGGTTTAATTGTTCAATAATATTAGAGGCAGGTGCATCTCGCATATCATCGGTATCGGGTTTAAAGGTGAGTCCCAATAAACCAACCACTTTCCCTTTCAGGATTTTTAATTCCTGTTGCAGTTTTTCGATGGTTAACACCCGTTGACGATTATTAACATTAACCGCCGATTTTAGTAATTCTGCTTCATAACCATAATCATCCGCCGTATGAATTAAAGCAGAAACATCTTTCGGGAAACAAGATCCTCCCCAACCGATACCTGCTTGTAAGAATTTGTTCCCAATCCGAGAATCTAAGCCAATTCCCTGCGCTACTTGGGTGACATCTGCACCCACGCGATCGCAAATATTAGCTACCTCGTTAATAAAACTAATCTTAGTCGCTAAGAAGGCATTAGCAGCGTATTTAATCATCTCTGCTGAACTTAAATCCGTTACCACCACAGGAACAGGAGGTAAAGAAGCATCATCAGAGAATTTGCGAGATACCAAAGGTTCATAAAGATCCTTCATCAAACCGATCGCTTGTTCACTATTTCCTCCTAAAACAATCCGATCAGGATTAAAGGTATCAAATACTGCCGAGCCTTCCCGTAAAAACTCTGGATTACTCACCACATCAAAGTCAGCCGTTACTTCGGTTAAGGTTGCTGCGCCACCTCCGGCAGTTACGAGAGATTTCTTCTGTTCTGCAACTCCATCAAGGACAATCATGCGGACCCAATCTCCCGAACCGATGGGAACGGTAGATTTATTAACAATAACTTTATAACCGCCATTGAGATGATTCCCAATTCCCCGTGCGACGGCTTCTACATAACGGGTATCACTTTCCCCAGTCGGTAAGGGAGGGGTTCCCACCGCAATGAATAGGATTTCACCATGTTCTACCCCTGCTTTGAGGTCGCTACTAAAGTGTAAACGGCCTGATTCCATGGAAGATTTCATCAATTCTGACAATCCGGGTTCATAAATGGGAGATTGTCCTGATTTCATCAATTTAACTTTTTCTTCGTTGTTATCGATACAAATAACATCATGGCCGATATGGGAGAGACAAACCCCTGTTACGAGGCCAACGTATCCTGTTCCAATGACACAAACTTGCATTTTTGTTCCTTCCTTGTTTGAATTAAGAATAAATTGCTAAAATTAAGCAGAAAGATTGACCCGACGACTAAAATCTTCAATCGTCATTTCTAATCCCTCTTTTAAGGGAATAGTTGGTTGCCAATCTAAATAGGTTTTGGCTTTAGTAATATCGGGTTGTCGTTGTTTAGGATCATCTTGGGGTAAGGGCTTATAAGCCAGTTCTGCATCAGGATTAACCCGTTTTTGGATAATTTGGGCTAATTCTAAGATGGTATATTCCCCCGGATTTCCTAAATTAACCGGTCCGATATAATCGCTATTCATCAAGCGAATAAAGCCTTCTACGAGGTCTGAGACATAGCAAAAGCTACGGGTTTGTGAACCGTCCCCATAGATGGTTAAGGGTGTTCCTTTGAGGGCTTGAACAATAAAATTACTTACCACCCGTCCATCGTTTTCTAACATCCGAGGACCATAGGTATTGAAAATTCGAGCCACCCGAATATCAACTTTATGTTCCCGATGGTATTCAAACGCAAGGGTTTCAGCCACCCGTTTTCCTTCGTCATAGCAAGCCCGAAGCCCTGTACAATTGACATTGCCCCGATATTCTTCGGGTTGGGGATGCACATCAGGATCTCCATAGACTTCTGAGGTAGAAGCTAAGAAAAAGCGAGCTTTTACCCGTTTAGCTAGACCCAACATATAAAGTGTGCCTAACACATTGGTTTTAATCGTTTTAACGGGATTAAACTGATAATGAACCGGAGAAGCTGGACAAGCCAAATGATAGATTTGATCAACTTCCAAGCGAATCGGTTCGGTGATGTCATGACGCACTAACTCAAAATAGGGATGACCTAGCCACTTTTCGATATTACGTTTGTGGCCGGTATAGAAGTTGTCGAGGCAGAGAACCTCGTGTCCCTGTTCCATTAAGCGATCGATGAGATGGGATCCAATGAAACCCGCACCACCTGTGACTAGGATTCTCATATAACTTAACTATCTTAGGAATGTGAAATTAATCTTAAGCTACATTCATCTTGGGTTTTTGGCAAATGTAATTTTGGGTTCAGGGCTTGCAATGCTTTGGGCATCTTCAAAAAAGAATAATTTTGCTAAAATTGGGGGTTTTTTCAGTCTTTTAAGATTATTTTGATTTTTATAGGCTAAAATAATTAATATGCTTACTTTAACTCAAGAATCGTTATGTTTAGAAGCAGCACAGTTTTCTGCTTTGGTATCTCAAACAGCCAATTCTGAATTGTATGGGGTAACAGATGGAAAGGCAGTTGGAACATTTTTAGAACATCATTTTAAAGCTTGTTTATTGGAAAAATACGATTTTATCGCTGGAAATTCTGCAAAAGGTATTGATTTCCCTGATTTATTAATTGACATGAAAGTTACCAGCATTAAGCAACCTCAGTCATCTTGTCCGTTTAAATCTGCCCGACAGAAAATTTTTGGGTTAGGATATTCTTTAATTATCTTTGTTTATGCAAAAACGGATGATGCTCTAACCAAAACCGCTCGATTAAATATTCTACATACTATTTTTGTTGAGGCAGGTAAAACAGCAGATTTTCAAATGACTCGTGGCATTCTTAACATTTTAAATTTAGAATTAACTGAAAAAATCTGTCAAAAATTGATCAATTTAGGAGTTAAACCCGATCTTATTTTAGAACCTACTTGTGGAATAGGAAACTTTTTAATTACAGCAGCAAAAGTTTTTCCTGAAGCAACTTCTCTGATAGGAATTGAACTTAATTCTGATTATATAAAAACATTTGATGATCTAAGAATTACAGTTAAACAAGGTAACTTTTTTCACACTTATTGGGAAAACTATCTAGAAAATAAATCAGGTAGAATTTTAATATTGGGTAACTTTCCTTGGGTAACAAACTCACAACAAGGAGTTATTAACAGTAAAAATTTACCGCCAAAAAACAATCTTAAAGCTTATTCGGGACTAGATGCAATAACAGGTAAAAGTAATTTTGACATATCAGAGTGGATGTTAATTAAAATGATTGAATATCTACAAAATCAGGGAGGATATCTGGGAATGCTATGCAAAACCTCTGTATCAAGAAAGTTATTAAACTTTTGTTCTAAAAAGCAATATGATTTAAAACAATTCGCTTTTTATAAAATTGACATGAAAAAATACTTTAATGTATCCGTTGACGCAGGATTATTATTTTGTGATATTGTTCCTTATGTTAAACAATATTTTTGTGATGTTTTTCAAGATTTACATACACTAGATTATCAAAGAATAGGATATTATCAAGAACGCTTGGTTAATAATTTAGATTTATTTAAAACTCTTAGTTATTTATATGGTTCACAAAGTCAATACAAATGGCGTTCTGGAATCAAACATGATTGTGCGAAAGTTATGGAATTTCGTAAAATAAAAGGTGAATTAATTAATGGTTTTCAAGAAACTATAGACATAGAAGATACTTATCTTTTTCCTTTATTGAAAGGGTCAAGTATTGCTAAAGGGAAAGTTAACTCAATAGATAGATATATTCTAGTCCCTCAACAATTTATCGGTCAATCCACAAAAACTATACAAAATAGCGCACCCAAAACATGGATTTATTTACAAAAATATGCTAATTATTTAGATAATCGAAAAAGCAAGATTTATAAAAAGCAACCTCGATTTTCCATCTTTGGAGTCGGAAATTATACCTTTGCTCCTTATAAAATAGCGATTGCTGGACTCTATAAACAATTAACTTTTCAACTTATTACGCCCGTTGACTTAAAACCTGTTATCTTTGATGATAC
The DNA here is from genome assembly GCA_051439375.1 of Microcystaceae cyanobacterium. GTDB lineage: Bacteria > Cyanobacteriota > Cyanobacteriia > Cyanobacteriales > Microcystaceae > JBGTGT01. The sequence continues at coordinate 53,698 of JBFRWB010000246.1, read as the reverse complement.
GGTTTATTTTCTAGCTTTTACTGAACAAGAAAAAGCTAATCATATTTTTAATTGTTTAACATCGAAAACTGCAAAAGATTTTTATTCCTGCTTGATTTTCTGGGATGAAAAAAGACCGATTAAAAGTCATCTGTTAAATGCTTTGAATATCGACAAACTATAGAATTATTCATTTTTTAGCAATTTCCATTGAGAAGCGGTGAGGTTAGTTCATCATATGAATAACATTAATTCAAGACGATAATAAAGTTAATGATATAGCTCTATACACTAAGGTGTTTGACAATAGAAATCCCTGAAACCCACTTAGGGATTGCTTGTGAATTTTAATTGTGCGTAGCACTATAGCCCTAGGCATTAAGCTTAAGCTATGGGAATTGCTATAATCTAAGATCGTGCTTAACACTTCCCAATCATTCCTTGCTATGGTTTTCTCCTCTCTAATTCGTCACCTTAGTAAATCGCCCCTTAGTGCAGAGTTACAGCAAAAACTAGCTAAAAACAAGACTTTACACCTAACAGGAATTCCTCGCATTGTCAAAGGACTTCTTGCTTCTAGTTTAGCCCAAACTGAGAGTCAATCCCTTTTAGTTATCTGTGCCACCCTTGAAGAAGCAGCCCGTTGGAACGCACAATTAGAGACAATGGGATGGAAAAACGTCAATTTTTATCCTACCTCTGAAGCCTCTCCTTATGAACCATTTAGCCCAGAATCTGAGATGATTTGGGGACAATTATCAGTAATCAGTGAACAGTTATCCGATAATAATCAAGAAAGCCTCAGAAATCGTCAATTTGCCATTGTTACAACAGAGAAAGCCTTACAACCTCACTTACCTCCCCCAGAAGTTTTACAGCAATATTGTCTGAAGTTTACAAAAGGAATGAGCCAAGACTCCAAAGAATTAGAGCAGAAATTAGCTAAATTAGGGTATGAAAGGGTTTCTTTAGTAGAAACTGAAGGACAGTGGAGTCGCAGAGGTGATATTGTCGATATATTTCCTGTTTCTTTGGAATTACCTTTAAGATTAGAATGGTTTGGCGATGAATTAGAACAAATTCGCGAATTTGATCCTTCTACACAGCGATCTTTAGATACCATTGAACAAGTTACTTTAACCCCCACCAGCTTTGCACCCATTATTTTTAATCGCCTTAAAGAAATAGGAACAAATCTGAATGAGTTTCTCTCAACCGAAGAACAAGAAGCTTTAGAAATGGGTAAACTTCCAGCAGGAATAGAAAGATTTTTAGGGTTAGCATTTGAGCAACCCAGTTCAATTTTAGACTATTTACCTAACAATACTTTATGGGCAATTGATGAACTCGAACAATGTCAATCTCATAGCGATAAGTGGTTAGAATACGTTAAAGAGCAATGGGAAGCAGTCAATATAAATACACCTTTACCCAAAAGGCATCGTTCTTTTGATGATAGTTTGCAGGACAATAAAACCTTTCCCATCCTCTATTTATCAGATTTAGCAGAAGCAAGCAATAAGGATGCAATTAACTTATCCAGTCGTCCCCTTCCTACCACCCCTCATCAGTTTTCTAAATTAGCAGAAATATTAAGAGGAAAACGAGAAATATATAGTGGAATGACTTTAGAAAAATATAACAGTTGGTTAATTTCTGCTCAACCGTCTCGCACGGTTTCTTTATTACAAGAACACGATTATCCCTCTCAATTTGTTCCCAATCCTAAAGATTATCCTGCCATAGAAAAGCTACAACTACAAGGAACAAGTATTGCGCTAAAATACTCAGGGTTAGCAGAATTAGAAGGCTTTATTTTACCCACCTTTCGTATTGTTGTCGTGACAGACAGAGAGTTTTTCGGACAGCACGTTTTAGCCTCTACTGGATATGTCAGAAAACGACGTAAAGCAACCTCTAAACAAGTAGATGTCAATAAACTCAGTCCCGGAGATTATGTGGTGCATAAAAGTCATGGGATTGGTAAATTTTTGCAACTAGAAACCCTGATTAATCGTGAATACTTAGTCCTGCAATATGCAGATGGGGTATTAAGAATTCCCGCAGATAACCTAGATAGTTTATCCCGTTATCGTCATCTCAGTAAGCGTCCTCCTGAATTAAATAAAATGTCAGGTAAGTCATGGGAGAAAACTAAAAATAAAGTCAGGAAATCCATTAAAAAGTTAGCCGTTGACTTATTAAATCTTTATGCAAAACGCTCAAAATCAACAGGCTTTTCCTATCCCATAGATACACCTTGGCAAGTTGAAATGGAAGATTCATTCCCCTACCAACCCACACCTGATCAATTAAAAGCAACCCAAGATGTTAAAATAGATTTAGAAAGCGATAGACCCATGGATAGACTGGTGTGTGGGGATGTCGGTTTTGGTAAAACTGAGGTAGCAATTCGAGCTATATTTAAAGCAGTAACATCGGGACATAAACAAGTGGCTGTACTTGCACCAACCACCATTTTAACCCAACAACATTATCACACCTTAAAAGAACGGTTTGCTCCCTATCCTATTAATATTGGTCTATTAAATCGTTTCCGCACAGCTTCTGAGAAAAAAGACATTATTCAGCGTCTTGCAACGGGAGAATTAGACATCGTTGTGGGAACTCATCAACTATTAGGAAAAAGTGTTCAATTCCAAAACTTAGGACTCTTAGTAATAGACGAAGAACAACGATTTGGGGTTAACCAAAAAGAGAAAATAAAAGCCATGAAAACCCAAGTTGATGTTTTAACCTTAACCGCAACCCCCATTCCTCGTACCCTCTATATGTCGCTGTCGGGAATACGGGAAATGAGTCTTATTACCACCCCACCCCCATCCCGTCGTCCGATTAAAACCCATCTTTCGTCTTATAACCCTGATGTGGTACGAACAGCAATTCGTAATGAATTGGATAGAGGAGGTCAAGTGTTCTATGTTGTCCCTAGAGTCGCAGGGATTGAAGATAATGCAGGAAAATTACAGCAAATGATACCTAGTGCCAGAATTATGATAGCTCACGGTCAAATGGAAGTGAATGAGTTAGAAACGGCTATGTTAGCCTTTAATAATGGAGAAGCTGATATTTTAGTTTGTACCACAATTATTGAATCAGGATTAGATATTCCGAGAGTTAATACAATTATCGTTGAAGATTCGCAAAAATTCGGCTTATCTCAACTGTATCAGTTACGAGGACGGGTGGGACGTGCAGGGATTCAAGCACACGCATGGTTACTCTATCCTCATAAACGAGAATTATCAGAAACTGCAAGGGAAAGATTACGGGCTTTACAGGAGTTTAGCCAATTGGGGTCAGGCTATCAACTAGCGACACGGGACATGGAAATACGGGGGGTAGGAAACCTTTTGGGGGCCGAACAGTCTGGACAAATGGCGACCATTGGCTTTGAATTTTATATGGAGATGTTGCAAGAAGCCATTAATGAGATACAAGGTCAAGAAATTCCGAAAGTAGAAGAAACCAATATTGATTTACAATTAACCGCTTTTATTCCAGCAGATTATATTACTGATTTAGAACAGAAAATGTCAGCTTATCGACAAGTTGCAACGGCTGATTCTAAGGATAGTTTAACCCAAATTGCGGCGGAATGGTGCGATCGCTATGGAACTTTACCGTCTCCTGTACAGCAATTATTACAGATAATTGAATTAAAATTCTTGGCAAAATCTTTAGGATTTTCCCGTATTAAACCTGAAGGAAAACAGCACGTTATCTTAGAAACACCAATGGAACAAGCGGCATGGAAGTTATTAGCTGAGAATTTACCAAAGCATTTACAAGGTCGATTTGTTTATACAACTAAGAAGGTTTTAGTCAGGGGGTTAGGAGTAATCAAACCACAAAAACAATTAGAGAGTTTAATTGAGTGGTTAGGGTATCTTAAAGGAGGTTTACCTGAAGAAAAAGTGAGTTAATATCAAGAAATATACTTATCTTAATAAAACACGAAATCCTGCTTGAATAAAATGGATATCGGATGTAACAGCATCCGTTAGATTTTGTTCCTCCATGACAATAAAAGAAAGACAATCAACTAATCCCCATGTTTTATCTTGTCTGGATTCATAAAGATTTAAACCTTTTTGAAACAGTTGAGGGTTAATATTAACCACTGAAATATTTTCAGTTTGATAACATTGTCGAATAAAAGCAGAGACTTTACGATGATTAAAAGAACTTAGCGCATTCCCCACTTCCATAGAAACAATTAGAGAGTTTAATTGAATGGTTAGGGTATCTTAAAGAAGGTTTACCTGAAGAAAAAGTGAGTTAATGCTTAACATCCCCTTGGTAATCATTTCCTGCAAAGCCACCGCCGAATTGTGAGCCTTGGAAGTTATAAGTGTTGCTGTCTTTTTCTGCTAAGGTTTCGATAATTTTTAACATTCGAGTATTTTCTCTGCGTCTTGATTCTACTTCAGATTCTAAGGATTTAATTTGAGCGTCTTTTGCTTCAAGAAGGGGTTGATAGTGTTGCCCAAATGAGGCTTCTATGATGGCTTTATCCATACTTTGAGGGACTTCAAGCTTAATAACAAATGCGCCCTCAGATTTTTTCTCTATTCCACTGACAGCGATGTTTTCTTCGGTAAAGTCTTGTTGTATTTGGTGAAAGGAATTAAGAAATATTTGCCAATCTATTCCTTGACTAAAAATTAAATCAACGGTTTCTTTTAGTGTTTCAATTAGGCGTTGAAAGTCTCCTTGATTAAAAATTTTACTTCCATCTGAGGGACGACGTTCTGCATATTTATGCTCCAGCCAACCAAGTTTGTGTTGACGTTGACTTGGTACAAAATCAAAATATCCATAGGACTTGGTTACATTTTTCAAATAAATATAATCACAAATAATATGCTTTAATTTTGTTTGATTATTAATATGCCAATCTTGAATACAAGCACCTGTTAAAGTTGCGTATTCAAAATTTGCTTTTATGGCTTTACAGCGTTTAAGGTTAGCTTTACTTAGAGTTGTATAACTGAGATTTGCGTTAATGAGGCTTGCTTCAAGCAGTTGAGCATAGTTAAGATTAGCACAGTTAAAATTAGCATCTTTACAGTTTGCATTATCTAGCTTTGCATGACGAAGATTAGTATGGCTAAAATTACTTTTACTACAGCTTGCACTACAAAGGAAAGCATTATTCAAATTAGCATTACTTAGGTTACTTTCTCTCAAATTAGCCCCATTAAGCATTGCAAAATGAAGATTAGCATTACTGAGATTAGCTTTAATAATCTGAGCTTGGTGACAATTTACACAATGAAGATTAGCATAGCTAAGATTTGCACCCGTAAGATTAACACAACTTAAATTAGCATGATTAAGATCAGTATAGCTAAGATCAGCATTAGTGAGATCGATGTTAAGATCAAATGCCAAGTCAAGGTTAAAACCATGAGCATTTCTACTAATATGTGTAATCATATTTTGAATCGAAGGTTTACTTTGATCAAATTGTATAAAGCTTCTCTGTCGCCATTGATTCCATTCCTCAACGCTACGTTTTAACATTGCGACTTGTTCAGAATTTGCCATTATTGTTAAGTCTCCTTTATGCTTTTAATCTCATTATGCCACTACCTTATTAAAGAAGATTAATCAATATTCTGCTAAGATAGGTACTTCTTAGCGAATCAGTTTAAGGAGAGACTTGTTGCCAACTGTTGCACAAGCTGACGGAAGCGTTATCGTTTTTCAGAGGTTAGAAGTTATAAAACCCCAAAAACAATTAGAGAGTTTAATTGAGTGGTTAGGGTGTCTTAAAGGGAGTTTACCTGAAAGTTAGATCCCATCTAGATGAGGAATGAGGCTTTAATAAAATCGCAAAGTTAGATAACATGAGGTTAAGAAACTTTATCTTTCTCAATATTCTATGTATATACAAAGTAAGATTCCTAAAAACCATTAACATCTTTTAAATTGTAGGACGCTTGTTTCATTTTACCCTCAGTATTTTCCCTATTGCTATGAATTTATATATTTTACAGGCGGGGTAAGAATTCGGAATTAATAAAAAAAAACTTGCCCCAAATCTTTTCCCTAAAATACAATGGAATGGAAACTTGTTCAGTATTTCAAAAAACAATCACGCTTAACAACTGAGTTGGGGGCGAAAAGTTTACCGTGAATCAGATTGCCACGTTACCACAAAATCCGATGATCCAGTACCTGTCGGATCATAACCGTTTGTGCTTATTTTCGGGAAGTGCCAACCTTCCCTTAGCCAATGAAGTTGCTCGTTATCTGGGTATGGATATTGGGCCAATGATTAGTAAGCGATTTGCAGACGGGGAGATTTACATCCAAATACAGGAATCTATCCGAGGATGTGATGTTTATCTCATTCAACCCTGCTGTCGTTCTGTGAACGATAATTTCATGGAATTACTGATTATGATAGATGCTTGCCGCCGAGCCTCTGCCCGACAGATTACTGCAGTCATTCCCTATTATAGTTATGCCCGTGCTGATCGCAAAACGGCCGGCCGAGAATCCATTACCGCTAAATTAGTCGCAAATTTAATTACTGAAGCAGGCGCACATCGAGTTTTGGCTATGGACTTGCATTCAGCCCAAATACAAGGCTATTTTGATATTCCTTTTGATCACGTTTATGGTTCACCTGTTTTATTTGACTATCTAAAAAGTAAAAATTTATCAGATTTAGTCGTGGTTTCCCCTGATGTGGGCGGTGTGGCCAGAGCTAGAGCATTTGCCAAGAAAATAGATGATGCCCCTTTAGCAATTATTGATAAACGCCGTCAAAGTCACAATGTGGCTGAGGTGTTGAATTTAATCGGGGATGTCAAAGGTAAAACGGCTGTTTTGGTAGATGATATGATTGACACTGCCGGAACGATTGTAGAAGGAGCGCGGTTACTACGCAAAGAAGGCGCACGTCAGGTTTATGCTTGTGCGACTCACGCTGTTTTCTCGAATCCTGCGGTAGAGCGACTATCTAGTGGTGCATTTGAGGAAGTCATGGTAACTAATACAATTCCCGTTCCTCAAGACAAACAATTCCCCCAACTAACGGTTTTATCCGTGGCTAATTTAATCGGTGAGGCCATTTGGCGCATTCATGAAGATAGCTCAGTAAGTAGTATGTTTCGTTAGCTTCAGTTAATCAAGTCCTAACTGATAAGACAGAGCGAGGAGTCCTCGCTTTTTTTTATGATAAGATACCAATTGACTACCGTAATTTTGCGGTATTTAATAAAACATTAGGAGATAAATACTCAGTAATTTAAAGCAAAAAGGAAAAATGTTGTTAAAATCTTGTTACTTAACTAGAGAAGCCTACACAAACCTATTTTTCAGACTTATAATGGTGAAGTAGTGATCTCGATCAACACTCGCCTGTTAGAAAATTCAACAGTTTGTCGTCTATTAGCTAACAGACAAATCCCTGTTTATCAGGTAACAATACCAATTTTTCCATTTACGGGTTTAAATCAATTCCTTATCGACCTTTAAACGCCAATTGTTGCCAACTTTTTCCAGATTAATTAAATTGCATTAGGTAGGAGATTTGCAATGGAAATTTATAGTTTAATGCACCAATTGGAGCAGCAGGAACGCGAAGATGCGATTTTTGAAGAACTTTTTAAGCATTCCACCAAATATCCTGACCAATATCTTGACACTCTTGAAAATCTTTTAATTGTTGACTCACCTAAGCTGATTCAAGTCTGTGGTGAATCTCCCCCTCAACTGAGTTGTTTTATCAATCGAGTCTGTTGCCATTTTATTCATAATCTCAATATTGACCGAACCTTTCGCTCGGATTTGTATAGTTATTTACAGCGTCTATTAGAAATTATGGACAAAGCAGGGGATAAAGCCATTATTTCTTTGTACTTAGAAAACTTTTTTGTTAATAAAAATCGGTTTCCCTATGAACCTGAAACACCAGCCCCTTATGAACGTCTTAAAATTACCCTTAAAAAGTACGAAAATCTCGGTCAAGGGTTAGTTGAAGCCTCTTGGAAAGAAAAACAAAAATTTGGGCAACGATTAGCCCGTTATCCCCATCTTTATAAACACTGTATGACAGGAAAAACGAATACGAATTTCCGTCAATTATCCCACGAAAGACAAAGTAATTATATTCAAAGATATACGACTAATTTATATAGTTATTTACGTCAAGAAACCCTCAAAGATAATAATCCCGACTTAACGTCTGCGTTTTCTTCTACCACAGCTACGAGTAGAGAAAAAGAGAATCCGACTCGTTTGGGGAAAGATGAATTGTATAATGCGATTGGGTATTTTAGACAAACCCCCCAACAATTACGAACAATTGCTACAAAAGTCTCTTATGCCTATTCTGCTGGCAGCTTATTAGATGCTAAGTTATATCTTTATAAAGCGATTATGAATTTATTTGTTGGCGATTATAAAAAAGCCTATCTAGGGGATAAGTTATTACAATTGATCAAATCCCAAGCAGCAGAATATAATGGTCAAAAGTCTGAACCTGTTTTAATGCAGCAAACCATTGATTTTATTCTGAAATTCTTAGTCATCGACGAAAACAGAAATCATTACTTTTTTATTGATATGCTCAGTAACTTAGGAAGCAAACGGACAATTGATATTTTATTCCAGCTAGTTTATTGTTATCCTCTTAGACCAGAAGAAAGAGAAAAAAAACTAATCAAATTACTTCATGCTTTAGAGGAAAGATTAGCGATCTTATTTCAGCATTATCGAGATTATGAAGAGGAAGAGATGCAATGGCTAATTCACTTTTTTGAGAATTTTAATGTCGCCAGTGCATTGCATTTTGATGGCTTAGATTTAACGGGAATTGAATTTAACTAAACTTTCTTACAGTCTTCACATACCAATGCGCAGTGATGAACAGCTTAACCCCCCGGTTTACAGACGTTATAGTCTTCATGGGAGATTACTGCTTCAGGGATGACAAAACTACCTTGATCACGACAAATTAAGCGATAGTGGCGTGTGACAGGAATACTAATAATAAAGCGGTCGTGGCGCAACCGTTTACCCCGAAAGTCTCGATAGTTCTGTTGATTTTGTAATCCTCTAATAATTTGCCTTGCTTTCAAGACAACATTTTTGGGAAGAGAGCGTAAATCAATGGGATCTTGGTCAAAGGTGGACTCCCAGACCTGTTTTTCTTGCTTTTTAACCTCTCTATCTGCTTGTTCTTGAGCGCAGCGATGGCAAACTTTACCATAGCCTTTGTGTCCACAAGGAAACTGCTTTTTGCGTCTCGCCATGTCATTCTTAACCCCATGAGCAATTCGTTCAGGTATGTCGCATAACAATGAAATAACCTGAACTTCTCTTAATAGATGCCCCACAGTGTTTGAAAAGAAAAGTCCAATGTTACTTGTTAATTCGTTCCTTTTAATTACCTATCATAACCAACAAGAGTCCATGATCTCAATATCTCTCGAACCTGACTCATGATTCAGCAAGAAACCCTGTTACTTATGTAATAGGACTTTAATGTACAGGGTTTTTGTTAAACTTGGAATGGCATTCGCTTAACAATATTGCGATCTTATGACTTTTTGGCAAAACAATGATGACTTCACCCTCTCTTCCCACCCTTCTCGTCGATGGTTACAATATCATCGGTACTTGGCCATCCTTACAAAAAACCAAAGATTGTCACGGACTTGAGCCAGCAAGACGTGAATTAGTAGAAATTCTCATTAATTATACTGCTCATAAAGGTTATTGCACCCGTGTTGTCTTTGATGCTCATTATCAAAAGCAATCCAGTACACCTGAACAGCCTACCCCTCACCTTTCGGTTCATTTTACAGACTGGATGCAAACCGCCGATACTTATATAGAGAAATTTTGTGCGGCATGGTCACGCAAAACTTCCGCCGCTACAGAACGAGTGATCGTGGCCACCTCTGATCAAGCTCAACGGCTAACGGTGCAGGGGTATGGTGCAGAATGGATATCGGCTCACCGTTTAGCAAGTGAAGTCACGGCGACTTCCCAAACTGTTAAGCAAAAGCAGTCTTCCTCTCATCGAGGAAAAAGTCCGAGACGCTTCCTTTTCAGTCGTCTTGATGCGAAGGGACAACAACGGTTGAGTCAACTGCAAAACAGTTTTTTAAAAAAATTTCCTTAAGCTTAAATCTTAAATAAACGATCACAAACTATTTTAATAGGAATTGGATACGGGGTTCGAGGGGTTCTTCTACGACCCCAATTCCTTGATAGCCCCATCGTTGTAAGATAGTATTTAGTTGACTACTGATAACCGATTCGACACCAAATTGATCCGCTACTTTTGCCCCATGGGTATTAAGATAACTGAGGGCATCGTAATGTTCTTTAAACAATAAAATATAGGCGATTTCTTGATCATTTTCTCCTTGAAGACGAGCTACTAAATAACGACCATCAGTTTTAGAGCGAATGAGATAATGGGTTTGAGAGAACATAGAAATAAATGATGAATTGTAAATTATGAATTATGAATTTCCAGTAACTATTAACTGATAACTGTTCACTGTTAACTGACTTGGCGACGGGGGACTTCATAGGTTAAAAAATCTTTAGCGAGTAAAGTCTGGGGAAAAATAGCTTTGGCTTCTTCCAATAACTGAGGGAGTTGAATGGGGTTACCGGGGGCATAACGAGGGCTAAAATGGGTCATAATTAGCTGTTTTACCTGAGCCGCTAAAGCTACTTGAGCAGCCATTGTTGAGGTAGAATGAAGTCGCTCAAAGGCCATTTCTGCGTCTTGATGAGCAAATGTCGCTTCATGAATGAGAACATCTGCGTCTTGAGATAAGGCGATCGCTTCTTCGCAGAAGACCGTATCCGTGCAATAAACAACTTTACGACCCATTTCGGTCTCTCCACAGAGGTCAGCCCCTCGAATACGACGACCATCTTCTAATTGAATGGTTTTTCCCTGTTTTAGTTCACCATAAATAGGGCCAGGGGCAATGCCTAATGCTTGCGCTTTTTCTACCTTAAACCGTCCGGGACGATCTTTTTCCGTAATACGATATCCAAAAGCAGTGACTCTGTGTTTGAGTAAACCACAACTAACTTGAAACTCTTTATCTTTGTAAAGTACGCCGGGTTGAACTGTATGAACCTTTACCCGATGAGATAGATGAATATGGGAATATTTGGCGCAAGCGGCGATATATTCGGCGAGGCCGGGCGGCCCATAAATATCAATAGGTTGGCCACTTCCTGCTAACCCACTACTGGCTAGTAGTCCCATCAGTCCGTAAATATGATCGCCGTGGGTGTGGGTGATAAAAATACGGGTTAATTGGGAAATTTTTAGGTCAGTGCGGAGAAATTGGTGTTGTGTTCCTTCACCGCAGTCAAATAACCATAATTCCCCCCTTTGAGGCAGTCTGATAGCGATACTGGAGACGTTACGCGATCGGGTGGGAACTCCAGAACTGGTTCCTAAAAATGTGATTTCCACGCTATTCCTACTAATTTGACAATTTTTATTTTACTATAATTATAATTGACCAAGGTGTTTGAGTATTTTTAGAACTTCAGATAAATCCCCTAAATTTCTCATAGAAAATAAACGAGATGTTCCGTATAGTGGGATGTTGTTCCATGATAACTTAATGAATAAAAATTCTGAGCCATTGGTTAACAGTCCGTAACTGGGTTGATTCTTAGAAGGATTAGAAATTAAATAGGCTAATAATTGAGGTAAACCTGCTTCTACTGAATAAATAACTCGTTTTGATTCAATTACCATTACCCATAATTTATCTTTTAAAATTAAGGTATCTAGTCGTCCTTTAATGATTATTTCTCCTTCTTCTGTTATAATTTCTACTGATTCTTCTGCCTTAATATGAAACGGATCTAGATAAAAGTTACCAATAAATAACAAAGGATCTAAAACGGTCATTCTGACCGATGTTTCTAAAAAAGGCGGATAGTTTAATAAATTGAAATAGCCCGACTTTATTTTGTCCAACAATTCTTGTTCCCTTTCTGAAAGAGCGTCTAAATTATCTTGCCATTCTCGAAAAAATTCTTTGTCTTCAATGAATTTAAGTTTAAAAAGATCGCTCAAATCTCTTAGAGTAATATCTTTGGCGTGTAAAATCTGAACCATTTCCGACTCCTTTAGGTTAACCATAATTAAGGAACTTGCCAAATTCGTTGATGATAGTGATCTAATTGTTGATAGGGATCTTCCGTTATATGAGAATGATGATGATGATGGGAATGATCATGGGAATCATTGGTTAACCCTAACTTACGGAATTTACACATTTCACAATTCATCATTGTTTGTCCGAGTTGACTTTCAATCTCTCTTTCTCGCACGATAGACAATAACTCTGGGGTAAACCCAATCTCAGGTAGATTAATGATTTCTACATCAGAATCTTGCTTTTGATAGTCTGCAGATAAACGATAAATCTTTTTAACTAATGCACCCGTAAAGAGAAAATGAGGCAAAATAATAATGCGTTTTGGTTGATAAAGTTTAGCCCGTTGTAATCCCATTTCAAAGCGAGGGTGGGTAATACCAATAAAGCAAGTTTCTACGGTTTTAAAATGACTTCCTTCCCACAACAAACGAGAAAATTTATAAACATCACTATTGGCATCTGGATCACTTGAACCCCGTCCAACCACTAAGAGTACCGTTTCTTCTGGGGGAATATCTGAGTTAATTTGGCTTAACCGAGACTTCCACAGGTCTAAAATTAAGGGATGATTGCCAAAATGACGGCCATAGTGGAAATTTAGGAAAGGATAGTCTTGTTTGGCTTGATCTAAGGCGTTAGTAACATCATATTTAGTATGACGGGCTGCAAATAGTAAAAACGGCAATGCAGTTATATCGGTATAACCTTCTGTTACACACTGTTTGATCCCTTCAGAGATTAACGGTTCAGTTAATTCTAAAAAGCAAGGAATAACGGGGCGAGACGTATCTGCTGCCTGATAAGCTGCAACAAAGTCTAAAAAAGCCTGTTTTCCATCTGTGTCCCTTGTTCCATGACCAATAATCAGTAGCGGACGTTGTAGGGGTAAAGGGGGTAACGTTAAGGATGTGTCTGAAACGTTTGGTAATTTAGCAATCATTTATACCTCGGTATTTACTAATGATCCTAGCTTAGACCTGAATCAATTAATTATGAAGGGCTTTGATAAACATTATCTTAATTGAAAGTTAATTATTGCTAATGCTAGTGTGAATTGGTAAAGACAACCGATCATGTCAGCCTAGGCTCGTGTGAATAGAATTAAAAAAGGAGAGTTTCCATGCTATCTCAAGCAATGATCGATAAATTAAACCAACAAATCAATTTGGAGGTCTATTCTTCTCACATGTACCTACAAATGGGAGCTTGCTGTTCCTACAAATCTCTAGATGGTTGTGCAACCTTCCTGACAAACCATGCGGATGAAGAGATGACACATATGCGCCGCTTACTCAGTTATTTACAAGAAACAGGTGCATTTGCAGTCCTTGGAGGAATGGAACCACCTCCCGTCGAATTTGACTCACTGGTGACTATGTTTGAGGAAATTTATAGCCATGAGCAGTTTGTTACCAGCAAAATTAACGAACTCGTTCACTTAGCAAATACAGAACCCGACTATTCAACTCTACAATTCCTACAATGGTATGTGGCAGAACAACATCAAGAAGAGTTTCTCTTCAAAAGTGTTTTAGACAAAATCAAGCTAATTGGCACAGAAGGACAAGGACTGTTCTTTATTGACCAAGAAATCGGCAATTTAGCCAAGAATCCGGGGGCTTTAGAAGCAACCAGTACGACTCCTGATGTTTCCCAAGTCTAGAAGAGAGAAAAAAATGACCCTCCTGAGTATATTATAGATAGTGGCTTTAAAGTCTAGCAAGATAAATTACAATTGCGAAAAAGGGCAATCTTGAGGGTTTAAGATTGCCCTAATTATTTTATGACTTAGGAAGTAAATTTAAGTAAGCATCGAGATCACTTAAGGCTTCACGAAATTGTGTTTGTACAACAGCAGTATTTTTCTCCTTGGCTGCTATGTCAATACGTTCTAAGTGTCCAAAAAACGCTTTTGCGGCTGTCTTTGCTGCTTTTTGGTCTTTAGGTAACAAAGAACTGTTCAAATTAGCCATATCTAAACGAACACCCCCCAATGGACCATGAATATAGGTACGAGTATCTACCCAGTTTTTTTCCACGATAAACCCTTTAAGGGTTTCCATTTTCTCTTTCGTTGCAGCAACCGGGTCAATTAAGATTTGCAGTTGTTCAATTTTTGCAGCACTGTAGGTAGTAGGGGCAGTAGAAGTTGAAGGATTACCACAGCTAATTAATAAGGTGGTGACGAGAACTAAGACAATCGACAGTAACGGACGGAGACGCAGGATAAACATTAATCTACTTTTAGTGAATTAAAACGAAATCTATACGATTATAGCGTTATCTCGACAATTTAGATTTATAATCAGCTTTTAACTTTAAATTTTATTAAATCGGAACGATGAGTCAATCTCCCCCTCCTAATACAAACTCAGCTATTTTTCTTTATACTTTTATCCTTTCTCTTATTGTTACCGTTGTTGTTATTATCTTAAGAGGAATCGGCATTTTAACCTTTATTTCTGGATTTTTTATCTGGGCGTTAATGCTTCTCACCATTGGACTGGGAATTGTTGAGTTGCTTAACCGCCTGCGAGATTAACACCCTTGCAGGTGTCTGTCGCCGAATCTTCTGTTATATTAACATTGAGTTATGGCGATTTTCTCATTAACACTTATATGCTATTCATTATTGATCTAATTAGTATTCCTCAATATTTTGGAGCATTCTTACCCCTTGATAGCTTGTTTTCTACCCAAGGTATCATGGTTATGCTGTTAGCTGCTTATGCCTTGGCAATGTGGATGTTCTTAACCAGTGCCCCCAAGGTTCACACAATTATGGTATCGGATTTAGAGGTAGCCCGACAGTTTTATGAAGGATTATTGAGTCTGACGGCGGCGGATGTTCCCCTACATTATTATTACAATTATGAACAGGCTTTGGGAACAGCAGGAATTGATCCAATGTACTATTCCTCTGCTAATTCTAATGCTGATAGCTCTTTACAAGGCTCAGAAGGATTATGGTATCAATTGAAAAAAAATACCCAAGTGCATATCATTACCGGAGCTAAATATGGCTATAAATCCTCTCAACGCCATGTTTGTTTTGATCATGATTGTTTAGAAGAAATTTTATTACGGGTGCAATCACGACGCTTAAAGTACAAAATCAGACAGGATAAGCCCTTAAATTTTTTGGTTAAGGATATTGACGGTCGGGTGATTGAGTTAACTGAAGTTAAAAATTAATATTATCTAAACTCCAAACTCGTAATGACCACTGAACAAAGAAAACCCCTGATTGAGTTAAAAAATATCCACAAAACCTTTGGAGAAACGAAGGTTTTAGAAGGGATTAATTTAACGGTTTATGAGGGAGAAGCGTTAGTAATTATTGGTCCATCTGGCACAGGAAAATCAACTATTTTGCGAATCATGGCGGGATTAATTGCCCCAGATGAAGGCGAAATTTATCTAAGAGGAGAAAAAAGAACTCAACTGGCGGAAGATGGCCAAGATTTAATGAGAATTTCCCTCGTTTTCCAGCAATCAGCCCTGTTTGACTCTTTAACGGTGCAAGAAAATGTGGGATTTATGCTCTATGAAAATGCAACATTAAGACTCAGCGAGGCTGAAATAAAAACCTTAGTAGAGGAAAAACTGGCGATGGTGGGATTACAGGGAATTAGCGATCGCTATCCCTCTCAGCTATCAGGAGGAATGAGAAAAAGAGTCAGTTTTGCCCGTGCTATCATGACTAATCCCCAAAATAATCAAGAAAATCCAGAAATAATCCTTTATGATGAGCCAACCGCCGGATTAGATCCAATTTCCTCCACGATTATTGAAGATTTAGTACGGAGTCTTCAAACATCATCGGGGGGATGTGAGACTTATGTGATGGTTTCCCATCAAGACAGTACCATTCGTCGCACAGCCGATCGGGTCATCTTAATGTATGGTGGTCAAATTCAGTGGCAAGGTCAAGTAGAGGAGATTGATCAAACCGATAATTCCTTGATCCGTCAATTTTTCAGTGCAAGTGTCACAGGGCCCATTCAAGTCACTTGACAAATTAGAAAAAATTCTTATGATAGAACTGACCAAAGTGTGTATAAATGTAAAGTTATTGTACCTTTTGTAACGTTCTCACCTATGCAAACCTTGACTCCCTCATCTTCTCTTTTCTCGCTCAAACAGAAGCCCCTAAAAGTAGTTGTATTGGGCGACAGCCTAGTTTACGGGTACGGTGATCCAGTTGGAGGTGGATGGGTTGAGCAATTACGACGGGCTTGGATGATGTCAGCCCAATCAGGTCATATTTTATACAATTTAGGAATTAGAGGCGATCGCACCTGTCAAGTTGCTGAACGATTAGAACAAGAATACCGTCAGCGCGGAGAACTGCGCAATCAAGTTCCTGATTTAATTATTTTGTCCGTCGGTGTTAATGATAGCCCCCGTTTGGGGCGGCCAGACGGCAGAAACTTTACTGATTTTGCCTTATTTGAGAAAGAAACAGACGATTTACTCGATAAAGCTCAAGCCCTATGTCCTGTTTTATTTGTAGGAATGGTCCCTGTGAATAAGACAAAGATGCCCTTTTTAGACTGTTTTTACTTTAATCACGCTGATCAATATCGTTATAAAGAAGCCACAAAATTGGCCTGTCAACAGCGAGAGATTCCCTATTTAGACATTTTTGATCGCTGGATGGACAACGGGTTAGATTGGATCAATGCTCATTTAACCGAAGACGGTTTACATCCTAATGTAGCGGGTTATCGAGCCTTATGGGAAGATGTGATGAACTGGTCAGCCCTTCCCCAATTATCCCCTACTTTAACCGTTTGAAAGAGTTAGAAGCCAGTCGCTTCGCTCCCATTCAAAATTATGAATTCACAATTCAAAAAAATACCCCCTAGCTAAAGCTTGGGGAGTCCTGCATCCTTAGTTATTCAATTAAGATAACTTGTTTATATAATTTTGCATTTTGAATTACCTGAAAGGAGCATTTCGGTGAATCAATCATCATATCTTCTGAACTTCTGCAACTCCTGAACACCTTATCCATTTTTAAAGCTCATCTCTCTTGGGAAAAATTAGCTATTATTAAGTGAAAGAATATCTAATGGGTCTTCTCCTCTCACGCTGCACCGTTTTCCCAAGGAAAAAATATGTTTAGCCGATTAAAAAATTTATTTGGCAGTCAATCTGGTGGTATTGGTTTAGAAATTACCTCAGAGCGGCTGAACATCGCCCAAATTGTCCGTCAAGGACAAAACTATAAACTGGCTAAATTTTGTTCTGCCGAAATTTCTGAAGGCATTTTTGAAGAAGGAAAAATCGTTGATTCCCCTTCATTAGCCGAACAAATTACGGAAATTCTCACCGAAAACAAAATTAAAGCCAAACGAGTAGCCACGTCTGTTCCCATGCGGGAAGCGATTATTCGCATTATTCCCATTCCCGCCGAACTAGACGACCAAGAATTACGAGATATGGTGTTAAACCATGAAGCCAGCTTGTACTTACCCTATCCACGGGAAGAAGTTGACCTCGACTATCAAAAATTAGGCTACTTTGAAGACGAAGACGGCATTGAAAAAGTCCAAGTCCTGTTAGTGGCCACCCGCAGGGAAATTACTGATTCCTATATGGACACCTTTCAGCAAGCAGGACTAGCAGTTGATGTACTCGATATCAATAGCTTTGCCCTAATTCGTACCATTCGGGAGCAATTACGGCAATTCGGCTCTAAAGAAGCCGCCGTTTTAGTCGATATCGAATTTGATAACACAGAACTTGCCATTGTCGTCGATGGTGTTCCCCAATTTTCCCGAACCGTTCCCATCGGCACCTATCAGATGCAAAATGCCCTATCTCGTGCAATGAACTTACCCACTGCCCGAAACCCCGAAATTTTGCAAGGAATGACCATTCCTGTCACCCAATTTGATAGCTTAAGTACGCAAGGAGCAGCCGTTAATCCGGGGATGAATGCACTGATGCGAGTGTTAGGGGAATTAACCGATGAATTGCGCCGTTCTATTAACTTTTATCTCAATCAGAGTGAAGAATTGGAAGTCGTACAGCTACTATTAGCGGGTCCGGGTGGGGGAATTGTACAGTTAGATGAATATTTAACTCAACGTCTCAGTCTGCCAACCATGCAGGTTGACCCCATCACCGCTTTGTCCATTGAAAGTGACGAAGAAATTCCGACGGTACAACGACCGGGATTAGGAACTGTACTTGGACTAGGATTAAGGGAGGTTTAATTGCCATGTATGGCCTTGATATTAACTTTTTAAGCGATCGCCACTTAGAAACCACCAAAACCACCACGGCAACGAAACAAGCCCCCGGTGTTTCCTTGAAACAACAAACGCCCCTTTTTATTGGGGCAGGGGTAGCGTTGGCTTTGGTGGCCTTAACAGGGGGATTTATTGCCTTCTTGAACTTTCAAAAGGGACAAACCGAAAGCAATATTGCGGAACTCGATCAAACCTTGAGTAAACTTGCTGAACAAGCTAAATCCATTGAAGAAATCAAAGCCCAAATTGAGACAGCCAATGGAGAGGTTGCGGCACTTGTCAGTGTCTTCAATCAGATTCGGCCTTGGTCAGCTTTACTCGAAGAACTGAAAAATCAAACCCCAGAAACCGTCCAGATCAATAGCTTACAAGAAAATAAAACGGCTGCGGCTGAAGGACAAGCACCCGGTACTCAACTGACTCTAAGTGGGGTCGCTCAAAGTTACGATGCAGTCAATGACTTTTTGTTAACCTTGCAAAATTCTCGTTTTCTCAAAGCAGACCGAACTAAAATTGAATCTGCGGAACAGACGGAGGTAGGGATTGATCTAGGGGACAATTCTCCCTACAATTCGGCAATTATTCCCGATGCAGTAGCATTTAGTATTACCACTCAGTTAAACGACCTGCCCGCGAGCCAAATGCGCCGTGAGTTGGCCAGTCGCGGTGCGGTAGGCTTAGTCAGTCGTTTAAAAACCCTTGAACAAACAGGAGCAATGAAATGACCTATACCGAAGAATTTACCCCGGAAGAGGATCAGGAATTTGAAGAGGAGGTGGAGTACCCGACGGCCTTTGGTGTTACATTTACCCCCAAAGTGAGTGGGATTGCCATCGGTGCGTTGGGATTACTAACTGCAGGTTATTTACTCATGAATTTTGGCTTACCAGCCTTTAGCGAATTAAACGAACTTAAAGATCAAGAAGCTGATAAACAAGCTCAAGTAGAGGCTAGACAGTCAGGGAAACTGGATCAAGAACAGGTTAGCTTAGAAGCTGAGTTAAAACGGGTAGAGTTGACCAAACAACAGGTCTTATCTCTTTACGCTCAACCTAGTACTTTGAATACCATTTTGCTCGACCTTAATCGCTTTGTGAATGCTCGCAATGTTACGATGAATAGTTTTCAACCTGCTGGGGCAACTAACGTGGTTAATGACGGCAGTTTAGGAGCAGGAGCGAATGGCAAGCTAAAACGCCAAAGTTATTCTCTCAACATAACTGGAACTTACAAGGATGTTCAAGCCTTTTTACGGGATATTGAACGATTGCAACCCCTAATTGTGGTGAGAAATTTAACGGCTTCTCCCCAAAGAGACGATGAGGAAGGTAAACTTCCTGTTACATTAATAGAGGATCCAGATCAGGAAGTTTACGCTATTCCTAATCCTGAAACCCCTGCTACTTTAAACGCTCAATTTACTTTGGATGTTATCTTAGCTAATTAGTAAAGTGTGTTAAGGGGCAACCCTTTTATGTGTGTGTGATTAAACTATTTTGTTTCGGTAGAGGAGTGAATCGTGAAAAGTTTTTATTATCCGCTAATGGTGAGTGGCTCTCTTTTAGCTATTCTGAGTGGCTCTCCTAGCCAAGCTAAAGAAGCCCATCCCTTTGTCCCATCAACGGCCAATCTTCCAGCAACGGCCAATATTCCAGAGATGATCGTGATTGATTCATCGGGAGAAGCAACGATTTCAGGGCAAGTTCTTGATGGTTATCAAACCCCATCATGGGAAAAATCATCAGAAAAAACAGCTTTAATTCCTTCCGCATCAATAACCAAACAAGATTTATCTTCTCAATCTTTCTTAAATTTTCCAGATTCAACATCTTTAACCCCTCCTTCCTTTTTGGCACAAGCTCAACCAGATATTTTAGTGCCACAACCAGAGATTATTATTGACAATGAAACGGGAAATGGACAGGATTTACTGACCCCACAAGCTCCAGCTGCCCCTATTTTACCTAGAGCGATCGCTCCTCCTGTTGGGGACATGGCTGTGTCCAATATTAATGCGACGGCTGATCGCATTACCCTAGGAACAAATGTAATAATTCCTCGCTTGGTACTACAAGATGCCCCTGCTAGTAAGGTTTTAGAAGTCTTAGCTGAATATGCAGGGTTAAATATGGTTTATAACACTGCGACGGGCGAGGAAGGTGGAGAAGGGGGAGGAGATGCCACCATTTCCCTAAACTTTACCAATGAATCCCTTGAAGATGTCTTTAACACTGTATTGATAGTGTCGGGACTGCAAGCTAACCGCAGAGGACGGACGATTTATGTGGGTGCTAATTTACCCCCAGAAGCTTTAAATTTGATTAGCCGTACCATTCGCCTTAATCAAGTCAAATCCTTTAACGCAGGGACTTTTTTAGCCTCTCAGGGGGCAGAATTTCAACGTTTAGTCACCCAAACCGAAGATATTACTGATCCGCTAACGGGACGAGTAATTGGACGACGGGAAGTTCCAGCCAACTTAGAAGCGATTCAAGCAGCACAGGAAGGGGGAACGGGTGCGCCCTTGTTATTAACGGGATTACGGGTTTCCACTGATGACCGTTTAAACTCGATTACGATGGTAGGAGAACCTCGTCAGGTGGCGATCGCAACCTCTTTATTGACCCAATTGGATGCTCGTCGTCGTCAAGTGGCAATTAATGTAAAGGTGGTAGATATTAACTTAGATAACGTCCAAGATTTTAGTTCCAGTTTCTCTTTTGGGGTTAATGATAGCTTTTTTGTGCAGGATAATGGATCGGCTACCCTTCGCTTTGGAACAAGTAGCCCCGTTCGAGGCATTGATCTCGATAGCGATATCGGTCGAGTAACTAATCCACCTGTGATTGAGAATCCATTGGCTGAAGGGGGAAATATTCTTTTTGACATCAATGACAGACAAGTGATTACTGTTCCAAGGTTTTCTAACTCTGTAGATACCGATGATTTGAATTTCTTTCCTTCTGGTATAGGCGTTAGTAACTCAAATAATCCCTTTGCCACTGGAATCTCAGAGTTTTCTATTACGGAAACTACTCTTGATTTGACAGAAGAAATTCCGGCTTTCTTCCAAAATCCCCGTAAATTCCTTGCTTTAATCGAAACAGAAATCGAAAGCGGTAACGCTAAAATACTGACGGATCCCACCCTAGTTGTACAAGAAGGTCAGGAAGCAACCGTTAAACTAACTCAAAAGGTGATTGAAAGTGTGGATACCTCGGTTGATCCCTTAAGTGGGGTACGAACAACTACACCTGTCCTAGCAGACGCAGGGTTAACTTTAGTAGTTAATGTGGACAAAGTTGACGATAATGGCTTTGTTAATCTGTCTGTCAGTCCCACCGTTGCCGCGGTTGGCGCACAGCAGGAATTTGATAGTGGGGATGGTACAATTAACGTGCTTAATCTCCTTAATCGACGGGAATTAACTTCTGGGTTGGTACGATTGCGGGATGGACAAACCTTAATTCTATCTGGGGTAATTCAGGAATCGGACCGTAGTGTTTCCTCAAAAGTTCCAATTTTGGGCGATATTCCCATTTTGGGGGCATTATTTAGAAGTCAATCCGATGAAACAGAACGAACTGAAGTTGTAATTGTGGTAACTCCCCAAATTATGGATGATAACGCTCAGTTTGGTTACAACTACGCCCCCGGACGGGAGGCGGCTGATGTGCTAAGACGCAGAGGTTATCAAATTCCAAGTCAATAAGTTAGTAAGTTAAGTGAGGGTGGGTTTTTAACTTAATTCTGGGTTTCCCTACTAATTAACTGGATAAACCCGCCCCTACAACTCCTGAACTTCTGAACTCCTAAACCCCTGAACCATGAAAATTGCGATCGCCAGTGATGAAAAAACCTATTTAACCGATTATGTCGTTAAAGAACTGTGCAAACGGGACTTTGAGGTTATTTTATTAGGGATCCTTAATGCTCATCCCTTACCATGGACGACTGCATCGGAAAAACTCGCTCAGACAGTAGCTCAAGGACAAGCAGATTATGGGGTACTCTTCTGTTACACTGGCACAGGAGCGTCAATTGTTGCCAATAAGGTGCAGGGAATTCGGGCTGCACTGTGTGGGGATGCGGCCACGGCACAGGGTGCAAGACGTTGGAATGATGCTAATGTGTTAGTGATCAGTCTTAGAGCAACTACCCCAGACATTGCCAAGGAGATTTTAGACGCTTGGTTTTCGACGGATTTAGATGCAGAAGAAAAGGAAAGAATTGAAGAAATTGCGGCAATAGAACGAAGAATGAAATAAATAGCTATTTCTTATCTTTTAGGATCAACTAATCAAAAAGAAGCTTTACCTTAAGAGTCATAAGTAAATTTACTGATTTTTTTTGCTGAGGGAACAATTCCAAAAATACTATAAAAAGTCCCTTTGAGATACGGAAATTGCTTTTACAATGGGGACTAGAGATAGAAGGAATTGGTAAGGTAATGATTTACTGGGGAGAAGACTATGATAACCACGAAAATACCCTCTCAAATCAATCTTCTACTCTCTTAAAGCTCAATTAACCTTGATTTTAGATAAGTTTAAAGATGAGTCGTTTAACGTTTGCGTGGGATCGGTCAGGAAATCAACTACGCCACGAAAGCCAATGGCGTGAAATAGGGACAGGATTAGGACTATTCTTAGCGGGTATGGTCTTATGTTTTATTAACTCAGATTTTTGGAAGATAAATAACTTTGACTCAATTAATCTCAGTATTTTTCCCGTTTCCTCTCCGTTAGCTCATTGGGAGATGGCGATCGCCTCTTTCCCCCTCAATTTTCCTTGGTTACTTCTCATTATTAATGGAATCGCCACTGCTCTATCCGTTCCCCTACTGTACAATTTAGGGAAAGAAGTCTTTAGATTTCGTCTTCCTGCCTTATTTTCAGGGATTATCTACCTAACTTTTCTTCCTATCTTTATTCAAGGTCGTACAGTTTCTCTTAATGGCTGTATTCTTTTATTAGCCATTCTTCTTTTTACCTGTGGTTTGCGATCGCGTCGGGATCTTCGTTGGTCATTAGGTGTGGGGTTAAGTGCAGGTATTTTAATCTTATTCAATTATTGGGTCGGAATTCTCTTTTTTATCGCTCTTTTTACCTTTCTTTGTTGGGATACACCTAGATTAATCACTTCGGGTTACTTTTGGCTAGGAGCAATCTTGGGGGCTGTGTTTTTGTTAGCTTATTATGGCTATTTTGTCATAGAAAGGGAAATGCTGTCTTCTTTACGGGATTTTAACCTAGAAATAAGTCATTTTTCTCCCCTAGCTTGGTTAAAATTACTCTTATTTTCCCTTCCTTGGTTAATTTTTCTGAACGATGGTTGGAAATTAGCATGGAAAGAATCTCAGTGGAGTTGGGCTAAATTTGTGATTGTTTTGGTAAGTATAATGGGTTTAGGAGCAGTTTTAAGCAATTTATTCACACCTTTTCCCCTATGGTTGTCAATCTATCCTATTTTTGCCCTAATAGGCGGGATGACACTCAGTTATGCTTATCATTGGCCGAGCGATCGCATCTATCCATTACGATGGAGTTGGTTTCTCTTTAGCCTTGCGGTTATAACCTTTATTGGAGGATTGAGCCTTTATTTTGACCTTTTTGGCAATTTATTTCAATTTTCTAATAACCAAGATGTTTTATTGTTAATGTCTGCCTTAATCTTAACGTTTATGGTATCAGGCATTTTAATCTTACGTCGAAATCAACAATTTATATCAATTTTAATGTGGGGACTTTATGTTTCCTCTATTCTTTGGTTTAAGTCCCTACACAGTCTTGTTTTTTCTTTTATCCATTAATTACTTCTTAATCCAAATACACTGAACAACCACTGTTTAAACTTATCTAGTTTTTTCCCTAGATACTGTTTTAGTCCTTTGGATACTTTTTCTAATTTATAATAAAATAAAATGTCCATTATATCCTGAGTATTAAGGTATTTCAGATAATTAACTCCTTGGTCTATTCTGCGATCGCTATAGTCTAAATAAACTTTTTTACTGATTGTATCACATTGATTCCAACGTTTCTCAAAGCATTTTTTAGATTCAGTCTGATACGCCGAAAAATCATTTATTTTGCCGTTTAAATATTGATGAATATATTTAGCAGCAATTTCAGCCCCCTGCATTCCATGTCTAATTCCTTCACCCCCTAACCAGTTAACCGTTGAAACCGCATCTCCAATAGCAATAATATTATCTCGATAATAAATATCATTTAATCCTGATGAATAATCTAAAATTGAGCCATGACTTTCAATTAATTGGTATTGATTAATCTTAATATAATTTGCAATAATTTGCTCAAGATAATATCTTAATGGCTTTAATGCTTTAATAATTTTATGTTCTCCTTCGATAAACGCTGAACCTACTTTTAAACAATTATTATCCATAGGAAAAATCCAAGAATAACCCTTTGGACTCCATTTATAACCTAAGAAGAAGAGTAGAGAATTAGCATAGGTTTTATAAATTTCAGGCTCAACTTTAATTAAATATTCAATTCCTATTCCTTTGGAAAAGTTAGGCTTTTCTTTCTTATTGGGATAAATAACTGATCTAGCATATCCCGTTGCATCAACTAATACTTGAGTAGAGATAGTAACCTTTCCTCCCTTTCTTTTTTGTAACGTAACTAAAGTTTTATCAGCAGTTTGTTCATGTTTAAGATAACGATGCCCCAACCAAACTTTTCCCCCATTACTAATACTATCTTCTGCTAAAAATTGTCTTAATTTTGCAAAATTAAAAACCACACCTAGAGATATATCCGATTTCCAAGAACGATGAATTTTACTAGAAACAATCTCTATATTTTGCCAATAAGCAGCCACCGTATTAGGGTCAATATTAAATAAATCTAAGGTTTCTAGAGGACTCGCTGCACTAGAATAATTATGTTGTTTAAAATTCTCTAATTGGTCAACTAATAGAACACGATAGCCTAATTTACTTAATAAACGGCTACAATGTCCACCTGCGGGTCCTGCTCCAATAATTATGACATCAAATTGTTCCATTGTTTTTCCTTTAAAATGAGACAATAACGATTATCAATTATAAACCGTGTTCATCTTGGAAATTGGTAAAGCTGAAGAATTGATGAGTGATCGCTTTCCCCATCCCAATGAGAGTGGAAAACGCTATAAACATATTAGGTACATAAATTCTCAATACCGATGAGTGATCAATCCTCATTAGCTAGTCTATTTACTTGGTCAGCGAGTCTTTTTATCCCATATTATTTATTCATGATAATCTTTTTTCAATTCCTGTTGACCAAGTTTCTGTTATTTCCTCAAGCAAAAGATTAACTAAAGAAACTTGATCTAATTCCATAACTTTTAAAGAAAATTCCTCAGTCACTTGGCCAATTTTAGCCCAAAAATCCCCTAACGCTTGTTGTAAATAATCTTGCCAAATTGTTTCAAATGCAGGGTTAACCGAAACAATAATTCGACTTCCCCCTTCTCCAAATAAGACCTTATCTAGACGAATTTGAGACTTATTTAACTCAACCTTAGCCCCCAATTGACCACTGATACAACATTCTGCCAAAGCAACTGTTAACCCGCCTTCTGCACAGTCATGAGCAGAATTTAACCATTCTTGACGAATACCATAACGGACAACTTCTTGCACCTTTTTCTCCAATTCAAAGTCAATTTGTGGCGGATTTCCTGTTACTAATTGGTGAAGAATTGCTAAATATTCCGACCCCCCAAAGGTTAAACTGTCATCCCCCAAAAGATAGATTAAATCTCCCGAATTTTGCCATCCTTGACCGCAAATTTTGGTAATATCTGGAATTAACCCCACCATCCCAATAACAGGGGTCGGATAAATAGGCGTAGGCTTCCCTTGTGAATCTAAGGTCTCGTTATACAGGGAAACATTGCCCCCCGTGACGGGTGTATTCAACTCTGCACAAGCTTCGGCAATTCCTCGACAAGATAGGGCTAATTGCCAATATCCCACCGAATTTTCGGGACTACCGAAATTGAGATTATCTGTAACCGCTAAAGGTTCAGCCCCCACACAACTGAGATTACGGGCTGCTTCAGCCACCGCATATTTCGACCCCTCATAAGGATGCAAATACACATACCGAGAATTACAATCTGTCGTAGCAGCCACCCCAAGCTTATAGGTTTCGGGTTTAGCCTCAATGGGACGAACTCGAATAACAGCAGCATCAGCCCCCCCCGGCATTAAAACCGTGTTATTTTGTACCTGATGGTCATATTGACGATAAACCCATTTTTTTGAAGCAATGGATGGGCTATCTAAGAGGGTGATTAAAACTTCATTCCATGTTTGAAACTGTTCGTTAATTGTAATTCCTGCTGCTTGACAAGGGGGTAAGGTATCTTCTTGCCATTGCCATGCGTTTTGGGCATATTCTGGCGGTTCTTTTAATAATTCTCGATGATAAATTGGTGTATTGTCAGACAAGGCTAAAGCAGGGATTTCCGCCGCTATTCCCCCATTAAATAAGATTCTTACTATCGGTTCTTCTATTACTTTCCCTGCGACAACGGCATGAAGTTCCCACCGTTCAAAAATATCAATTAATTCTTGTTCTCGTCCTTTTTGAGCAACAAATAACATTCTTTCTTGGGATTCCGATAAAAGATACTCATAGGGAACCATTCCACTCTCTCGCACGGGAATTTTATCTAAATCTAACTCAATTCCCACGCCTCCCTTGGCTGCCATTTCTGAGGTCGAACAAGTGATCCCTGCTGCCCCCATGTCTTGCGCTGCTACTACTGCACCCGTCTTAAATGCCTCTAAACAGGCTTCTATGAGGGATTTTTCCAGAAAAGGGTCACCTACCTGCACCGCAGGACGGTCATCCATCGAATCATCGGTTAATTCGGCACTGGCGAAGCTTGCGCCCCCCATTCCATCCCGTCCAGTGGTCGAACCAACATATAAAACGGGGTTTCCCATGCCTGAAGCCCCAGATTTGACGATTTCGGTGGTTTCCATCAGGCCGAGTGCCATGGCGTTCACTAGGGGGTTATCATTGTAAGCTGGGTCAAAATATACCTCTCCACCGACTGTGGGGACTCCAACGCAATTACCATAATTTGAAATCCCTTCAACTACACCAGAAAAGATGCGGCGAGTCCGAGGATTATCTAATGTGCCAAATCTTAGAGAATTCAAGCAAGCAATGGGACGTGCGCCCATGGTAAAAATATCCCGTAAAATTCCCCCAACACCCGTTGCTGCCCCTTGAAATGGCTCAATTGCAGAGGGATGATTATGGGATTCAATTTTGAAGGCTAATCTGAGTCCATCTCCTAAGTCAACCACACCAGCGTTTTCACCGGGGCCAACCAAAATGCGATCGCCAGAAGTCGGAAATTGGGATAAAAGAGGGCGAGAATTCTTATAACAGCAGTGTTCTGACCACATTACCCCAAACATCCCTAATTCCGCTTTATTCGGATGACGGCCAAGGCGTTGTACTATTTCTTGGTATTCTTCGGGTTTGAGTCCTTCTGAGGCGATTTCTTGGGAAGAAAAGGGGATAGACATAGGTTTTGACCAAATAGCTAAATCAAATTATTGACCACATCAATTAATGTATCATCATGAAAACTACTTTTTGTTAAGTAATAGTCTGCACCAGCCTCTATTCCTTTTAAGCGATCGCTCTCTCGTTCCTTATAGGAAACAATAATGACAGGAATTGATTTAAACTGGGGATGTTTTTTAATTAACTCAACTAATTTTAACCCACTTAAACGGGGCATATCCACATCACTAATAATTAAATTGTATGTTTTTCCCTGAATAGCATTCCAGCCGTCCATTCCATCCACTGCGACATCAACTTTATAACCATGATTTTGTAAAATTTTACGTTCCATCTCCCGTACTGTAATAGAATCATCCACAACTAAAATAGATTTTTTTTCGGATATCCAGCTATGTTCTAAGGTAGGTTCAATGCGGCTTAAATGGGAATTGTTTAAGAGTTTATCTAGGGAGCAGATTAAATCCCCAACATCTAAAATTAACACAGGCGTGCCATCTTCTAAGAGGGCTGCTGATGCAACATCCTGAATTTTACCGAGGCGGGGATCAAGGGGACGAACGACTAAATTCTTTTCTCCTAAAAAGCGATCAACAATCAAGCCATACTGATTTAAGGTGTCGTTTAGGATCACAACAGAAAGTTTATCCGTTGGTAGGTGACTACTATCTAATTCTAGCACTTGATCGGCTCGAATCAAACCAATATTTTTACCATTAAAAAGATAATATTGCCGATTTTCTACACTAGAAATTTCTTCATAAGATAAGGTTAAAATATGATCAATTCGGGATAAGGGAAAGGCGTAGGGTTCACCACTAATTTCTACTAGCAGGGTACGAATCACTGATAAAGTTAATGGTAACTGAAAATGAAACGTCATTCCCTGATTAGGTTGAGAGGTCGCTTGTAAGTTCCCTCCAACCTCTTGCACCATTGTTTTAGCCACATTTAAGCCAATCCCTCGTCCTGATAAATTAGTCACTTCACGGGCAGTTGAAAAACTAGGCAAGAAAATAAATTCCATTAATTCTGTCTCGTTTAATCGTTTAGCCATTTCAGCCGTCACTAAGTTTTTTTCTAATATTAAAGACCGTAGTTTATCTAATGAAATTCCTCGTCCATCATCGGTCACGGTGACCAATAACATTCCAAAACGATGGGTCGCTTCTAGTTTAATTAAACCTTCGGGAGATTTCCCTTTTTCCTGACGTTCTTGAGGAGATTCAATGCCGTGATCAAGCGCATTTTGTAAAATATGAGTCAAGGGAGCTTCTAATTTATTAAGAATATCTCGATCAATCAAGGTAGAATGGCCAGTAATTTGTAACTTGACTTGTTTCTTGAGTTCTTTGGCTAAATCTCTTACCATGCGAGGAAATCCCTGTACCCCTTCTTCAAAAGGACGCATTCGAGTGGCAATCACTTGACGATAAAGATTATCGGCTAAATTATAGGAACGATGGGCGAAACTTTCCAAGGTATTAGCAGAAGCACTTGATAATTCACGACAATTCCGTTCCTGTTGTTGGGCTAACAATAATAGGGCTTTGAGGTGACCTTTGCCTTCGGTTTTTTCCAAAGCAAAATATAATTGTTCTAGGGTTTTGCATAGATCCAATTGATGACGTTTGAGGGCGATCAATTCGTCTGCTAAAGGAGCGAGAGAAGTGGCTTCAACAAGAGATTCTCCTGCTAATCCCATCAATCGATGGAGAATATTGGTATCAACCCGCACAAATCCCTCTTTTTTCTTCTGATTATAGGTAGAACTAGGAGAAAGAAAGGCCAGTTCAGAAATGAGAGAGTCTTCTGGGGTAGGGGAAGATGGCTCAGGGGAAGGCTTATCTGGGTCGTCTGGACTCTCTTTCGGGGTAAAATCCTCAGATGGGGGAGATGGGGGAGAAAATGGGGTTGAAATAGCAGAAATTGGCGCAACATCAAGAACTGTGGTTTCGCTGGTGATAAATTCTGAAGCCAGTTCAATATATGAGTCATCCACTTCAGGAAATACTTCATCGAGGGATAATTCGTCTGATGGGGGAGAGGAAGGCGGATTATCGTGGGGAGGAGAAGAAGAAGAGCGATCGCTTTTTCTTCGTTGTAGTAAAGAAGCAATTCCTGCCACAACCTGTTCTGATTGATCATGGTGATTGGTTAACCACTGATCTAGGTCTTTTTCTTCTACTTTACTCAAAGAAACTAAGAAATCTACCCCTTGTAATAGACGATCAATTTGAAAAGATTGAAGAGCGATCGCCTGATCCATCACAGCCACGAAATAGTCTTCCATGACGTGAGCAATTCTGACCGCCCTATCTAACTGTACAATACGGGCTGCTCCTTTAAGGGAATGGGCAGCACGCATTAAAGCTTCTAAGATGGGCAATGTCTTAGAAGAAGGGGGGATTTGGTCAGATTGAAGCTGTTTTTCGAGGCTGAGTAGATGATCACTCAAGATTTGTCCTTGACTTTCTACTTCCATGCTGAAAAGGTCAAACATGGAATAATTACTTAAATCTGAGGGCTGGGTCACGGCCAATTATCCCTGAAAATATCGTTACAATTAATGCTATAGCAGTGCAAAGTCAGGTGTTTGACATTGATAAAGCTTGAAACGCAGTCATTACTTACGCCTGTCTCCTGCTTCCTGCCTTCTCCCCCCTGCTTTGTCCGTACCACTATAACCTCTTCATTTTAACGGAGTTCTTCCCATCTTCGTGAACTACTAAATACTCTGTTTATAGATACTATTCCCTGTTTTTGATTATTTAATAGAACTTAACGACTTCAGATAGCAAGAACTTTTTGAGAAAGTAATCACTACAAGTATTGACGTTTCTAGGTTTCAGCCTTCTCTGCCAAACAATTATCAAGAACTATTATCATTAATGCTAAAATACCTAAGACTTTAGTTAATAACTATCTGCAATGAGTAAACTAACCCGACGTGTCTTTTTAGGAACTGGTGCTGCTGCAGTTGCGGTAGCCGCTTCTCCGTTAATTCATGTAAAAAAAAGTAATGCCCAGAGTAAAGAGGTAAATATCTATTCATCTCGGCATTACAACACAGATCAACGACTTTACGACGATTTCACCTCACAAACCGGCATTAAAGTTAATCTAATTGAAGGTAAAGGCGACCCCCTCATTGAGCGAATTAGACGCGAAGGAAGCCGAAGTCCCGCCGATATCCTAATTACAGTAGATGCAGGACGACTATGGCGGGCAACTCAAGCTGGAATCTTCACTCCCGTTAACTCTAGTATCTTAAATCAGAAAATTCCTGATTATCTGAGAGATTCCAAAGGATTATGGTTTTCCTTTAGTAAAAGATTACGAGTAATTATGTACAGTAAGGAAAGGGTCAATCCGTCTAGTCTGTCTAGTTATGCTGATTTAGCTAATTCTAAATGGAAAGGCAAGGTTTTAATCCGATCTTCGAGTAATATCTACAACCAATCCTTTGTTGCTTGGTTAATTGATGTCAAAGGTCAACAAGCGGCTGAACAATGGTGTCGTGGAGTGGTGTCAAATTTTGCTCGTTCTCCTCAAGGAAATGATACGGCTCAAATGGAAGCGATCGCCGCAGGAGTAGGAGATTTAGCCCTTGTCAACACCTATTACTTGGCTAAATTGGCTGATTCCTCTGATCCGGCTCGTCGTCAGATTTTTGATAAGGTAGGAGCGTTTTTCCCCGATCAAAATGGAAGAGGCGCACACGCCAATGTCAGTGGGGCAGGATTAGTGAAAAATGCGCCAAATAAGGAAGCCGGCATTAAATTTCTAGAATATTTAGTGAGTCCCTCTGCCCAAGCCTTTTTTGCTCAAGGTAATCACGAATATCCTGTAGTATCTGGGGTTAAGCCCGATCCTGTTTTACAGAAATTGGGTTCATTTAAGTCAGATGTAGCCAGTGTAGCTAATTTCGGTCCCAATACGGCAAAAGCAGTACAAATTATGAACCGTTCAGGTTGGAAGTAATATTAAACCGTTTTGGTAAGCTAAGACCCATGTAAACTGGGTCTTCGGTATTTTGGTACAACCCTCAAACTTTCTCCCTACTCCCTACTCCTCACTTTTCAGTTATTTGTAAAAACCGACTCCCCTATTATGAGGCTTCTTGCAGTGGACAGCTAAAACTTCACATAGTTCATTTGGCGAATGTGACGAATTGTTTGGGGAAGTACTCCTACTAATAAAGCAAAGGCTTCATCAGGTAATTGGGCAGTCGTTTTAGCATCAAACCAATTATCAAATTGATTGAGAATGACTTGAGCGCGCTGTATCGGAACCGGGTTATCTGTGATTTGTTTGGTTAACTTGACCCATTGTCGCCGAATTAGATAAGCTTTCTTTCTTTCTTGAATATTCTCCGGAGAAGTCAAAGAAAGCTTACCAACAGGAATAAAATCTTTTACATCCACATCAAACTCACTGCCAACCACTGCCCCCGGCCCCGCAAATTCGGCATGATAAGTTTTGATCAAAATTAACCCATTTTTGCGGCGAGCGTTCACGATTAAGCATTGCTTTTGTTTCAATTGGTCAAGAATTTCCCTACTCATAGGTAAAAACAGTCACTCTAGCTGAATAAAGTGGTTAACTCAAACTGACGTTACTCTACCTCAACTTGGAAACTTTCCACTGAGGTCAGCAAATCACGAGAAATTGAAACCAATTTCTGTAAAGAACCCGCCACCCGTTGAGATTCCTGTGAGGTTTCTTGCGCCGTTAATTCTACTGATTGCATAACCTGTGCCACTGCACGGGAATTTTCCCGTTGTTTCACCGTATCGGCGGTAATAGAACGAACTAAAGTATTAATGCGATTAGACACATCAATAATATCTTCAAGGGCAGATTTTGACTGTTCTGACATATCCGTCAGTTTAATCACCTGTTGAATCCCTTCTTCCATTGCTTTCATCACCGAACCCGTCTCACTTTGAATTTGTAAGACGATTTGTTCAATGTCTTTGAGTTCTTTAGCAGAGCGATCAGCTAACTGACGAACTTCATCTGCTACGATAGCAAAGCCCTTCCCTGCTTCCCCTGCTCTAGCCGCTTGAATAGAGGCATTTAACGCCAATAAATTAGTTCGGCTGGCAATTTGGGAAATAACCGCCACAATCTTAGAAATTTCCTGCGAAGCCTCTGCTAATCGTTTTACCTTACGAGCCGCCTCTGAAACGGTTTCCCGAATTTGCAAAATAGCAGCCACCGTTTGTTCGACTGCTTCACCCCCCTTCAGTGCCGTAATTGAGGAAGTATGAGCAACTTCTTCGGCTTCCCGTGCGTTTTCTGCCACCCGTTGGATAGAATCCGTCATCATTTGCACCGAATTCAAGGTAACAGCCAATTCCTCCGCCATGCGTAGGGCATCCCCCGAATTATTACGGGCGAAGGATTCACTATCCGTTGAACCTTTATTAACCTGTAAGGCAGCTTTTTTAACCTGTTTAACAATTTCTCGTAGGTTTTGAATGGTGAGGTTAAAGGCATCAGCAACCGCCCCTAAGACATCCGCCGTGACTTCGGCTTCTACAGTTAAATCGCCTCTGGCTGCTCCTTCTACATCATCAAGGAGGCGAATCACCTGTCTTTGTAAATCTTCTCTAGCCTGTTCAACTTCTGTCGCTCTAGCAAGGGCTTCACTGGTTTTAGTGTGAACCTCCCGTGCCACCACATTAAACTGAGTAGCCAGCCTGCCAAATTCATCTGTCCCAAAGACAGTGGCCTTAACGTTGTAGTTGCCCTCATAGAGAGAATTTAATTGAAGCATCATATTGTCAAGATTCTTTTTGATATGACGCTTCAGGATTTCTAGCAGAATAAAAACAACTGCAAAGCTACTCACCCCACCGACTAACCCTAAGAGAAAGACATTTGCTCCCTTTTTAGCGGACTTTGGAGCTTGCTCAGTTTGTTCAGAGGGTGGAGATTGGTTTGAAGTCGCTGGCTCTTTGGGGGTTAATATGGCACTTGTTCCCGCTACGAATAAAATAGCGAAGGTAGAAACTGCACCAGTCACCGCAGCAGTGACTAATTGTTTTTTGCTCAAAGGCGCATTAATTAACCATGCTAATTTGCCCTGTGGGACTTCTGCGACGGGTTTTAGTTCCGACGGGAAACTAGAATCTTCTCCCTCCATGGAGCGTAACCAAACCGAATCGCCATCCGCACTGGTTTCTCCGGAGACAGCCCCCTCACCCCCATAACTAGGCAGAGAAACGCCTATGTCTGAGTCTAATAGTTGTGATTCGGGTAATTCTGCCGTTAGATTATCTAAATTGAACTGAGATGCCCCCTCTATAGCAGAATCAGCCATGTCTTCCCAATTTTCCATCCCATCTTCTTCTTGGAAACCAATGGGGGGAGCTTGTACGGTTCGTTCCTCCATCTCTTCCCAACTGGCAGAATCCATAGACAATTCATCGTCTTCTGTGATGGAGGGAAAATTGTCTAAGCTCGGATCTTCATTTAAAGTGCCAGACATCATCAACGTTTTGTCCGCATTAGAAGAGGCATGATTTTGTGGCGCAGCAAAAGCATTCTCCTCTTCAAAGGAAAATGAGTCGGCGTCCTCATCAAATGCAGACGGAATATCTTCACTCCCTGTATCAAAAGGGTTACGACCTACTTGAAAGGTCGGACTTTCCATTAAGTCAGGATTAAAACTGGTTTCTCCCCCACTATCTTCAAAGGGGTTTCCTTGAGCTTCACTAGATTTACCAAGGGTTGGTTCACCAAAATCTAAATCATCATCGCTGCTAAAAATGGCACTATCCCAATCCGCCCCATCCATGTTGAAATCCATATTGAAGTCTTCTTGTTGAGAGAGGGAATTGGCTTCTGCTTGCCAATCAAAAATCCCATCATCTTCTTCTTCCTCAACGGGGGCTTGTTGTGCGTTACGAGACGCGACGGAAATCCCCTCGGTTTCTGCTAAAGCCAATTCTGGGTCAAGTAATTGCGCCATGTATTGTTGAGCGCGTTCTAACCCTTGATTAGCATATTCTATGACTTGAGGTTGATCACTTAATTCAGCCGATCGCGCTAAAACCGATTCATATTTCTCACAAGCGTGATCGTACTGTCCTAGGCCGTAGTAAATATTCCCTTGTAACAGAAACAGATGGACATCGTTGGGAAATGCTTGCTCCATCTGCTCAGTTAACGCTAGAGCCGCATCATAATCGCCCTGTCCGTACTTAGCATAGGCTTGATTATACAACTTTCCGTAATCTGTTCCCGTGGTCATTTGCCTCTCTCCTTGGTTTTGGTATTAGGTGTTAGGTTTTTTAGGGTTTGGGTGGGAGGTTTGAGGTTGAATCATAAGTAATAAGTAATAAATAACTGTTTACTGATTACTGATCACTGCTCACTACTTAAGTTACCCATCTAGCTGAACGTAAAATGGCAACATGGTCTAATAGCCGTAAGGTTTGCACCTCGTCTTCTTGTTCTAACACCCACTCTCCCTGAACATAGGGTGCAATTTGGTCAGAAAGCACTGGGTCAAGTTTTAACTGCTCACCATCTAACCATTCCATTTCGCCTAGATAATCAACGGCTAATCCTAGGATACTCTCATCGCTTTCAATAGCAATGACGGGAATTTCAGAGCGATCGGTGTTTAAAGGGGTGGGATTTTCTAGAAATTGTCCTAAATCAGCGACCCAGATAATTTGCCCCCGCAGATTCATCGTCCCTAAGAGTAGGGGAGACGCATTGGGAATGGGGGTGATCCGATCGGGTGCCTGCTGCACAACTTCCCGAATTGCTGAGGCCGATAGGGCAAACTCATCAGAGGAGGGTAAGTAGAACCGCAAGTGCAGTTCACCTTCAGGGGAAGATAGGGTTTGTAAATCCCCTGATACGGCGGGTTCGTTAGGGGTTAGGATATCTGAATTACTAACCATAATGCTGCTTCCTCTCAAAAAAGACTAAGACTATTTATTACCTCAATAGTTGTTTAATTGTGCCGATTAACTCCATTGGTTGAAAGGGCTTGGCAATATAGGCATCTGCACCCTGTTTCATGCCCCAATAGCGATCAAATTCTTCTCCTTTGGCTGAACACATCACCACCGGAACATCGCGGGTTTTAGGGTCAGCTTTAAGACGGCGGCAGACTTCATAACCGTTCATACGAGGCATTACGATGTCTAGAACAATCAAATCTGGACTAGCCTGTTGAATTTCTTCCATTGCCTCCACACCATCTGAAACCACCACAACATTTAGCCCACTATTTTCTAGTAGATCAGAGATCATTTCACGCTGGGCCATGCTGTCTTCTACGACTAATACTTTACTCATAATTCATACTTCCCGACGAGTTCGATAAGCGTTAACCATCATACTCTCCTACATTCCTATATAAGTCCTACATAAATGGATGCTTGCTTTGGCGTTGAGGCTTTTAGGGAACAGTCTGAGTAAAATGGATTCCCACGACGAAAGGGGGCAAGTAGGATTAGGAAGCTCATGCAATTAACCTCGATAGGGGTGTTGATATCTAATTATAAGTTGCCCAAACTGGTTAGAAAAAACACAAGGGAACAAATAAATCTTTCGTTAATATCTATTGCGTACAACTCCTAAATAACGTGATTTTTGCTGACTTGCGACTGGCACACAGGGATTTTCGTCATAATCGGGGCAAGCTTCCCCATCACGCCCCCCATTAGAGTAGGTTTTTTACAAATAACGAAAAAGTGAGGAGTAGGGAGTAGGGGAGTAGGGAGAAAATTCACTTTTTGGAGGGTGATTGTACTGGATTTATTGATTTTTAGGGTCGGATAAAAATTCTCCTTACTCTTCACTCCCTACTCAAAAACGACTTAATTAATCCATTTTTGAGTATTTAACTATTTTGGAATCGATCAAAGGTGACTGTTTGGCACTCAGCAGGGATTTTTCCCTCTGTATTTTGGACAGATAAGTAAAGGTGATCAGTATCGCTTTCTAAATGTATAGAAAACACGCCTTTATCAGTTAAGTCTAGTCCATTGCTTAACAAATTAGTTAAATCCCTTTCTAATAAGCTGCGATCGCATTGTAAAGGAAAGGGAGAACATTTATCTGTCTTTAATTCAATCTTAATATTTTTCTCTTTGGCTAAAGGACTAAATTGTTTAATAACAGTCTGCAATAGATCAATAAAAGAAAGCGAGTTAGGACTATCTTTTAGATAACGAAACCATGTAAAGTATAGACCAATAGATAGTAACAAAAAGAATAAACCGAGTGTTCTGACATTTTGCCAATTTTTCATCATGATCATCATCTCTAATAAAAAGAGAGATAATTGCCAAGGAACTGCTATAAAGGTTGCTAGAATATCCCGTTGATGTTCTTGTTTAATATGCGATTGGACAGATGGTTTTAACTGGTCTCCAATATCTCCCCAAAAACCAAAGGGTTTGGTAACTTGATAAAACTCTTCTATCACTTTTTTGTCCGTTGGTGGGGTTAAAAGTGTCCCGATAATACAGCCTAAAAAAGAACAAATAGCTGGCACTAAAAATAGGGTATATTCCTGCCATTGAGGATTGGTTAAGTTGGGAAGAATTATCCCTTTTGTCAAAATAGCAGCGACCATTCCTGCCAGTGTTCCGATGGCAAACCCATAACCATTGAATCGCCACCAATACCATCTTAACAGTAAAGGAATTGCTAATCCTACACCTAATCCTAAACTTAACCAGCCCCAAATCTCGTTAATATTACTCAGATTAAAACTAAAAAGTAACCCAATTCCTACAATTAAAACAGAGGCTAAACGGCTTTGGAAAATTAATTGTTTTTCTGATGCGCTAGGGACAAGATAAGCTTGATAAATATCTTTACTCCAATAGGCTGCACTGGAATTAATAATTGAGTCGAAGGTTGACATCGCTGCTGCAATAAAACAGGCAACTAATAAGCCTTTAATTCCAATAGGAATATAAGTATCAATTACAGTGGGTAAAATTAATTCAGGATCAGCAATA
The DNA here is from genome assembly GCA_051439375.1 of Microcystaceae cyanobacterium. GTDB lineage: Bacteria > Cyanobacteriota > Cyanobacteriia > Cyanobacteriales > Microcystaceae > JBGTGT01. The sequence continues at coordinate 15,692 of JBFRWB010000246.1, read as the reverse complement.
GGAACAGCTTGGGTTAAGCCATAATGAATTCCTAAGATAGCAAAAGCTGTCACTAATGGCCAACGAAAGGACATTAAAACAATCCAAAATAAAGAAAGTAATCCAGCATCCTTATCACTTTTGGCAGCAAAATAACGCTGCGCCATATATCCGCCACCACCACTACAACCATCAATAATCGTTTTGACAATATAGAAAAACATGACTCCACCAAACAGATTAAAGATAGCATAATCCCCCGGCAAATCTGCTTGTAAGGGGGGAAACAAATTACTCCAATCCGAAAAATTCCAATCTTTGATAATAAATTCATCTCCATTAGGAATGGATACAGAAAAGGTCTCTGGCAAGACAACAGTTTGCCATGCTAAAATCCCAATATAAACAATAGCTAGAAAAACTAAACCACCTTGAAAAACATCTGTCCAAACCACACCATAAAAACCACTCAGAACAGTATAAATACAGGCAAAACTAACTAAAATAATAGAAGCTGTCCGATCTTCTATCCGCATTAATTCCCCTAAAAATTTACCTCCCCCAATGGAAAAATAACTCATTGCACCGATGGAAAAAATAATATTAGCTACAGCACTAATAATACGAGCAGTGTTTCCTTCTTTTCCTTTACCAAAACGAAACCACATCCATTCTGCTAAAGTCATAGCGTGCGATCGCCTGTTCCATTTTCCCATAAAAACCATTAAAAAGGCCATAATGAGAACAATTCCGCCTCGAATCTCGATAAAAAATCCCTGCGTCCCTAAAGCATAGACTAAGGCTGCAATCACCATTGTTCCTGCGATATCCGTATTTGAAGCCATCCCAGATGCGCCTAATACCCACCAAGGAAGTTGACGGTTTCCTAAGAAGTAATCATCTAAGCTTTTAGCGGCTTTTTTCTCTAAAATAAAGCCTAAGAGTAAAATTAAGAGCAAGTAGAGAACAACAATTATATAATCAATTAAGTGCATAGTTATCACTAGGTATTTATTAATCATCAAGGTTAACACGTTTTCCCTGAGAATTGACAATTTAATCCCTAATTCTTGAGTGGATACGCAACTTTTTATACCACAAGCATATGTTTCCCACTATTTAATTGTACCTTTAACTAATTCTAAGGGAAGTTTTAAAACTCTAGCAATTTGTTCCGTAGTTAGCCCTTCCTTGATTAATGCTGTAGCGATTTCAAGTTTAACTTCTTGCTCCAAATTAGATGATTGTAAATTATTTTCTGGTATCTGGTTACAAATATGACCTTTATTAATTTGGACAGGATTTATTACATTAAAATTGTGAGAGACATCATAACAATACCTCCGCAAACTTGATCTAACATTAGATTTACTCACTTCCTCTCCTAAGATGTCTGATAATGTTTTCCATAATTTCCCTGCGGTATCTCTAACATATTTAGGAGAACGATGATTATTTTCTGCAATTTCTTCATATTTTTGATGAGCAATGACTCCTTCTAATATTTCAGATTGAAGATCGTCTAAATGTTCGCCTGTATAAGAGAACATAAGTTCATCAACTATTGTAATAAGAAATTGAATATCAAAAGTGTTCATAGTTTTAAGGCAGTGCAGTATAGTATAAGGATGAATTGAGGCATTATAAGACATAATAAGATATTCGGTCAATTTTAGATTTTTTTTAGATTTAAGTTATATTTCTTAATCCTGTTTTTTCTGGTTTTATCTTGCTTTTTGGGTCTGGAAAGTTAATTTCGAGTTGTTTAACCTTTAAGAGACCTTTAGCAAAATAAATTAGCTTATGAATCTGTTCTTAAAAACTGTTATGATTACTTTGGCCATGTCTTCTTCATGGTCACTATTTACCACCAAAGCACTTGCAGATATAAGACTTACAGCAGGAACACCCAAGCGAGCAGGTATAATTGAAATTCGAATTACTGGTACTGGTGGCCGAGGCTCAGTAACTAGAAAAAAAATTACAATTCCACGTGGTACAACTGCTGTTGGCAAAGCAGAGCTAATAGACAATGCTCTTAATCGTGCGAATACTAAGGTAGTTGGAAATAAGATTTTCTTCCCACGCGGTGTCAAGAAGTTTCAAAAACTTAGAGACACGACTGGAGAAACAACAAAGTTAAAAGCTGTTAAGAAACAGAAAGCTAAGGAAGGACGAGTCGATGGATCATTTATAGAAACACAGCGCTTATCTGGTGTAGATGACTTAGGCAATGAATCAACATTTTTTGCTTCTTTAGGTTTTGAAACTAAATCAGAAACTATACTAGCAAGTTCTCAACTTTTATTCAGTGAATTAGGTGGAAGCGATATCGATGATTGGCTGTCGTCTATCTTTACTGATTTACAAGGACAGTTACCTGAGGTATATCAGCCGAATCTTTCTCTAGACTTGAACAATGATTTCATCTCATTTATATTTCCTGATGAATTATTACCAAGTTCAGGGTCTATAGCGAATGGAACTACTGATATTAATGCTTCATCTTCTTTAGAATTAGAAGTTCAATCAACTCCTGAACCCAACTCGATTCTAACTCTTCTTTCCCTTGGAGTACTTGGCACAGGTGTAACCCTAAAACGCAAAATAAAACGCTTTCATTCTATCGAAAAAGACCCCACAAACGTCAGCTAAACTGCCTTTGAATATTAAATAATTTCCCCTTGATTTTAAAGAGTTGAGGGGAATTTTTAGCAATCAAATGTCAAGACTCACGTTCTAAAATTTCCTGTAATTGGGGGACTAATATAGGCAAATCCTCTTGAATAGTCGCCCAAATTCTAGCCAAATTAAGTTGAAAATATTCATGAGTTGCTACGTTTCTCATATCGATTTTCTAGAAGGTATGAATTACATCCTTTAATACAGGTTCTCGTAAATGCTCCTTTAAGGAATCTTGAGTTCCTAAATCAACAGGACATCCTAGAATATCCTCTAAATAAAGCTTAACTTCTATAAATTAAAATAACCCTACGGCTCTGCTAAATTCTACTAAGAAATCAACATCACTGTCAAGACGTGCTTCATCCCTTGCAACTGAACCAAATAGGGATAAAGATTTAACACCCAGTTTTTCTAATTGTTCTCGGTGTTTAGCAAGAATTGTCAGTACCTCATCTCGTTTCATAATAGTTTCCTAAACTTACAACTTTATTATTATAACCTTACTTATAACTTAATTCCTAATACCTGAGTATGTGCGCCTCTTGCTTGGGTTACACCGATAGTTCTTTGTGATGCTTCAATCATTGGACGACGTAAACTGACGACAATAAATTGTGCTTGTTCTGCTTGTTGTCGAATCATTTTAGACAGTCTTTCTACATTTGCACCATCTAAAAACATATCTACTTCATCGAATGCGTAAAAGGGAGAGGGACGATATCTTTGTAAGGAGAAAATAAAGCTTAAAGCGGTTAAAGATTTCTCTCCTCCTGACATGGAACTTAAGCGTTGAACGGGTTTTCCTTTAGGATGTGCAACGAGAGTTAAACCACCACTAAAAGGATCATCAGGGTTATCTAATTGTAAGTAGCCATCCCCTTGTGAGAGGGTTTCAAAAATGGTTTTAAAGTTCTCATTTACCGCATCAAAGGCCTCTTTAAACGCACGAAATCTTAGGGTTGTAAAGTTTTCAATTCGCAATAACAATTCAGTTCTTTCTGCTTCAATCGTTTTTAATTTATCGGAGAGTTCCTGTAGCCGTTCTTGGGTTTTCTCATATTCTTCTAAGGCTAACATATTAACGGGTTCCATTGCTTCTAGACGTTTTTGCATCCGTTCTAGTTCTTGCTGAAGGTCACTGAGATGGGGTTTAAAATCGGTAATTTCTTGGTTTAATAAAGGAATTTCTGGACAAGGTTGGGGAAGTTCAGTCTGTTGTTGTTCAAGTTGTTCTTGTAGAGTCGTTAAAGTTTCATTTCTCTCCTGTTGGGTCGTTTGTAGTTTTTCCTGTTGCCAATTTTTTTCTTGTTGGCTATTTTGTAAGTTACGCAGTTCAGTTTCTAAGCGATCGCGTTCTTTTTTCGTCTCTCCTAATTGTTGAGAAAGTTCTTCTAATTGTGCTTCTGTGGTTTTAATTTGTTGATCAATTTCTGTTAACTGGGTTTCTCCTTCAGTTTGTTGTTGATTAACCGTTTTAATTGTCGTGTTATATTCAACTAATCGCTGATTCAATTCTTTTAATTTATCTTCAACACGTTGAAGTTGGGTTTTGGTTTCATTTGCTTCATTTTCTCCTTGACGAAGGGTATTTTCCCTATTTTGTAATTCTTTTTCTTGGGTTTTAATTAGGGTTTGCATTTGTTGCCATTCGCTGCGACTATGAGATTGTTCGAGTTGGGTTAATCGTTGTTGTTCTTTTTCCAAGTCTGATTCAAGAAAAGGAAGTTGTTTATTTAAGGTGTGCAACTGTTGTTCAATAGTTTCTAATTCTTGCGTTCCTTTAGTAATTAAATTCTGAAATTGTATTTTTTGTTGATTTAAGCGTTGAATTTCTTTGTCTAATTGTTGTAAATTTAATTCTTGTTCCCGTCCATTTTGACGTATTTCTGTTAACTGGTGTGATAATTCTTTAACTTGAACTTCTTTTTTTAAGAGCAATTCTTCATTACGAGACAACATTTGTTCAATATCCCCTAATCTTGTTTTTAAGGTTTTAACTTCCTCAGATTCTCCCATTTTTACAACCCCAAAGCGAATATTTGACCGTTTTGGCCGACTTCCCCCTGTCATTGCACCGCTAGTTTCTAATAAGTCTCCATCAAGGGTAACAATGCGATTTTGTCCTAAGTAATTTCGTGCATCATTGAGGTTTTCAAAGATAACCGTATTTCCGAAGACATAGCCAAAGACATCCTTATATTGATTTTGACAAATTACTAAATTTACTGCTAAATCAATAAATCCGGCTGCATTGCGTAAATGGTTCATACTTTGTGAACGAGGGGGACGAATTTTATTGAGAGGAAGGAAAGTAGCGCGGCCTGCTTTAGCGTGTTTAAGAATTTTGATACCAGCAGCAGCAATGGTGTCATCTTCGACCACAATTTGTGCTAAACGACCCCCTGCGGCGATTTCTAAGGCTAACTGATAACGAGGGTTGACTTGTCCTAGTTGTGCAACTAAACCGCAGACACCTGATAAATCTGAATTTAGGATTAATTGGGTTGCATAAGTTCCTTGTGCTTCCTGTTGCGCCTGTTTTGTGGCTTCTAATTTGTCTAACTGTCGCTGTTTCTCTCTTTGTTCCCCTAGCAAACGATCTTGAGTTTCTTTAAGGGTAGCACGAGCATTTTCTGCATGGCTATATTGTTCAACGAGGGTTTGAATGGTTTCGCGTGAAGTGTTCACTTGATGGGATAGGGTTTCTCGTTCGGTTTCAGCCGTTTTAAGTTCATCTTCAGTTATTTGAAGCCTTTCTTCCTGTTCAGTTAAGCTATTATCCAATTGTTGCTGACGTTCACTCAATCTTGCGTATTCTGTCCGTTGAGGGTTCAATTGATTTTGCAGTTGGCTAATTTTACGACTTAAGGCTGTTTGTTCTTGTACCCAAGCATCAGACGCTTCTGCTAACATTGCAGCTTGTTGACGCACCATTTCGAGGGTATTTTGTGCATTATCCCGTTGTTCGGTTAAAAATGGCAATCTATTCTCTTGTAAGTCGATTAAGCGTTGGTTTAGTTGACTTAAATTGCCTTCCTGTTGTTGAATTTCCTGCTGTGTTTGGGTAATTTGTTGCTGAATTTGCTTTAATTGTTGTTCCCACTCGGTTTGACGTTGTTGGAGTTGATGACGCTTGGCTTTTTGGGTTGCAAGTTGAGAAGCAACTGCTAATTGTTCATCTTCTCCTAATGCTTTAACTTGTTGGTTAAGTTTATCTAATTCTTCATTTTTTTGGTGAATAGTAGCAGAAAGTTGTTGAATACATTGGATTAACCCTTCTAACTTCTTTTCACCTTGTTCTATTTTCTGTTTTAACCCTTCTTCTTGTTGTTGCAGCAATTTAAACGCAAGTACCTTTTCCCATTGACGTTTTTCTTGGATTTTTGTCTTCAATTTCTGGTATTTTTCAGCTTTTGCCCTATCTGCTGCTAATCTTTCTAAATTGCGTTGTAATTCTGTCTCAATAATCTGACATCTTTCTTCTCGTTCCCTTACTTCTTCTAAAGTTGCCTTAGTTTTCTCAATTTTGCGATCAAATTCGGCGACACCCGCTAATTCATCAATAATATTGCGCCTCTCTTTGCTATTCATATTAATAATACGAGTTACATCCCCTTGCAAAACCACGTTGTATCCTTCAGGATAGATACGAAGACGATTTAACTGTTCATGTAATTCCGTAGCGTTACAGGGTTGACCATTCATGTAGTAGGTTGAGGAATAACTTCCTCCTTTTGTTACCCGTAAGCGTCTTGTTACCGTCCATTCTTCTTGAGTAATTAAAGGATTAAAATCGTGTGTAACATCCTTTTCTTCTTCTGCTGAATGATGTCCGTTTCCATTGCTATTATGAGGCTGGTTTTCGATTATTTTCTGGTTAATAAGTTGAGATTTTGTGCTTAAATCTTCTAAATCTGATATATCGAAAGTAACAGAGACACTGGCTTCTTTGGTCTTGCGATTGTTACTATGACTATGGTTAATTAAATCGGGTAGTCTTTCTGCACGCATTCCCTTAGAAGTAGCTAATCCTAAGCAAAATAACAACGCATCTAGAATATTGGACTTACCTGAACCATTTGGGCCAGAAACAACGGTAAATCCTGTTAAAAAAGGTACTTCTGTCGTTCCTCCAAAGGATTTGAAGTTAGACAATTCAATGCGCTTGATATGAACCATGAAAGGGATCTTTATGCAAGGACGACTATTCGACTTATTATGACATTCTATTGCAAATTTGAGTTCCTAAATCTTGCTCTCTGTCAAACTAGAATCGTTTAATTAAGCAATAACATCAAAGATTGCTTTTTTAGTTTTAATAGTGCGTAAAAACTGACCTTACTGTAATAAAAGTTAACATAAGAGGCGATCGTTTCGGTTTAATCTAACAAACTAGGCGGAATATTTTGAAGCGTTTGTTACAAACTCCCCTTTCACTGTCAACCATCAGTAACAGGATCTTTTTTAGTATGAGTGTCAATTTAGCAACCATGTTAAGAGAAGGGACGAAAAAGTCCCACACAATGGCTGAAAATGTCGGTTTTGTCAAATGTTTTTTAAAAGGAGTCGTCGAAAAGAACTCCTATCGTAAATTAGTCGCTAACCTCTACTTTGTTTATTCAGCCATGGAAGAAGAGATGGACAAGCTACAAGATCATCCCATCGTCTCCCATATTTATTTTCCCCAACTCAACCGTAAACAAGCATTAGAGCAAGATTTAGCCTTCTATTTTGGTAGCAACTGGCGTAATGAGGTTAAACCCTCTGCTGCTGGCCAAGCATACGTTCAACGCATCCATGAGATTGCAGCCAATGAACCTGAATTACTGGCTGCTCATTCCTATACTCGCTATTTAGGGGATCTTTCTGGTGGTCAAATCTTGATGAAAATTGCTCAAAAAGCAATGAATTTAGAAAATAGCGGCACAGCTTTCTATCGCTTCAAAGATATCGATGACGAGAAAGCCTTTAAAAACGAATATCGTGCAGCTTTAAATGAACTTCCCATTGATCAAGCAACGGCTGATCGTATTGTAGATGAAGCAAACGCTGCCTTTGGCATGAATATGAAGATGTTCCAAGAATTAGAAGGAAATCTAGTTAAAGCCATTGGTATCATGTTGTTTAATACCTTAACCCGTCGTCGTAGTCAGGGTAGTACCGAATTAGCAACGGCTGAGTAAAAAATCTGGGTAGAATAGCAGTGAACAGTTAGCAGTTATCAGTTAACCGTGAGTCTGAATTCTAGTTTTCTCGGTTTTTTACCAAAAATCATTCTCTTAGGGGTGGTTAAAGGATCTTGGAGTTTGAAGCTTCAATATCGCTTTAGCCACCGCTTGTTTTTATTATTACTATTAACGGGTTGCTATATTAACAGTTAACTGATAACTGTTCACCCTATAACTGTTATATGACTTCCTTAAACTGTCCCAAATGCCAAGGAACACTTGAGTCGATTCTTTATCAAGGTATAGAAGTCGATCGCTGTTGTCAATGTGCCGGAATTTGGTTCGATGATCAGGAAATAGAAGCATTAAAGGGATTAGAAGGGTCAGAAACCATTGATTTAGGGGACATTACCACAACTTACCCTGAAGACTCCCAAAATAAAGCGGTTTTATGTCCTCGTTGTCACATACCAATGAATCGACTGTTAGATATGGACAAATATCCGATTTGGTATGAGCAATGTCCTCGATGCTACGGAATTTGGTTAGATAAGGGAGAATTTAATCAATTTAAGCAAAATTTCTCCCCTATAGGCTGGCTCGGCCGTCTCAAAAAGCGATTAACATAACCATTTCTGTTTATAGTTCACTGAACCACTAAAACTGCACAAGGGCCATGATGAACAACATAGTTACTAACACTCCCTAACAATAGCTCAGATAAGCCGACTTTTCCCGTTCTTCCCACTAAAATGATATCTGCTTTCCATTCTCTCGCTAAAGCACAAATTTGTTGACCGGGGTTACCATAGCGATAAGTGGTTTCAGCCATCACATCCTTTTCAGTCGCTTGTTGTATGTGTTGATTCATCCAAAGATGGAATTGTTGAATCGCTTCTTGAACAAGTTTTTCTTCCATTTCTAGCATTTCTGTGGAATAAATTCCAGCATAGGGGCCTAAATAAATAGGATGCTCCACATGAGTTGGAATTTCACCCTGTAAACAATGGAATACCATTAAACGGCCACCCCCCAATTTAGCAATGTCTAAAGCTTGCTGGAAAACCTTGGGGGTTGAGTTTATGTAGTCAACCGCTACTAGAATACGTTGATAACCTTGGAAAGAAGGTTGAGTCTGTGTTTGTGGACGACTCTCTGGGTGTTGGGTGGACGTTTCTAACATAATTCCTGTTCCATGATCTTAGGTATGTACTGATATCATGACATTTTTAGGAGCTTGATGTAGTAATTGTTACAGAAATTATCATGATTTATCTTGAGATCCTTATTTTTATGGCGCAAATTTGCCTAATTAATCATACCTCAAACTTTTAAAATTATTAAGCATTGTTTCTATTAATCCTCATAACTGTTTCTTGATTTAGATGATCACTTAAAATATAAGAATCAATGCCAGATTGCTATGTTAAATGACGATCATTATCCCTATGGAATCCTCAATTATTTATTAATCCTTCCTGTTCACACCTAAAAATCCAGCAAAGGCGAATTAAGATGTCGGTTTCTTTACAATCAGTCGAACAAGATTCATTAACCCAGTTAGGTGATCTGATCGTTACGCATCATTATTGGTTATTAGAACAAATAGCTCATCAGTTCTCACAGACAAATCATCCTTCCCAAGAGATACTTCCACCTCAATTTATCTCCATTTTTAGTGAGCAACTCTCCCAATGTTTAGTTAACTTGTTGCAGTCTCATCCTACCTCTTTGAAAAATCTCCAAGAGATCGATGTTTTCCTTGATCCCTTAACCGTTACACTAAAACAGCAATATAGGATTCCTCAATCGACTCCCCTACGGTTTTCTCTGATCTTAAGAATCATACAACTCGCTCGCCGTAATTATTTAGAACTATTGACCTTTATTCGGCTTTCTGAGGTTCAATTGCATCAGTTGCAATATTTGCTTAATACAATCTGTGATCGCATTGAAGTCATCCTTGCTTATCAGTGGGAAACCTTACAACAAAATACCCATTTCACCCAACTCAATCAACAAGTTGCTCAATCTCACCAACAAATTCTAGAACTTAAAGCGTCAGAAAAACAACTACAAAACCTGATTAATACCGATAGCAACGGGTTATTAGTGGTAGATACCCAAGGAATGGTTTTATTTGCTAATGCTGCTGCTCAGCAACTTTTTGGTTATTCCCAAGATCAACTATTGGGGGAAACCCTAGGATTACCCATCCTAGAAGGTAAATTCACAGAAATTGAAATTTTCAAGCCGGATCAAACCTTAGTTATTGCTCATTTGCAGTCTGTTTCTCTACAATGGCGCGGAAAACCCGCCCATTTAGTCTCCCTCACCGATATCACAGAAAGTAAGCAGCTTGACAATAAAATGAGAGTTATTTGGCGTGCAATTGAAAAAAGCCCAGTAAATATTGTTATAACAGATGTAGCAGGCAATATAGAATATGTTAATTCTAAATTTGAACAACTCACTGGTTATTCTCGCAAAGAAGCCATAGGGCAAAATCCCCGTTTGCTAAAATCGGGTGTGCTTCCCGACGAAACCTATGAACATCTGTGGAAAACCGTGCTATCTGGGGAAGACTGGCATGGAGAACTGTGTAATAAGAAAAAAAATGGCGAATTATTCTGGGAAATGGCTTCCATTTTTCCTATTACTAATTATCAAGGAACAATAACTCATTTTGTCGGAATTAAAGAAAATATTACCGAACGCAAACAGCAAGAAGAACGATTAGCTTATCAAGCGAATTATGATGCACTCACCCAATTACCTAACCGTTTCCTTGTCTTTGATCGACTCCAACAGGCGATCGAACAAGCAAATCGCCTTAATACGCAGATTGCGGTGATGTTTCTGGATTTAGATCACTTTAAAGACATTAATGATACCCTTGGCCACGATATTGGGGATCAATTACTGGTTCAAACCGCCCAAAGACTCTCTGCTTGTGTGCGAAAAAGTGACACCATCGCTCGGTTGGGAGGAGACGAATTTTTAGTAATTCTGAGCAATTTAGACAGTTATAAGCAGGCTGAGATTGTGGGCAATAAAATCCTTAAAACTCTGGCTGCACCCTTTCATTTAGGGAAGGAAGAACTGTTTGTCTCCACCAGTATTGGTATTACCTTGTATCCTGATGATGGTAGTAAAACAGATATCTTACTGAGAAATGCAGATACGGCAATGTATAGTGCAAAACGAGATGGCCGTAATGGATTTAAGTTTTTCACTGCTAGTATGAATGATAAAGCACAAAAAAGACAAAAAATAGCCAAAAATCTCCGCTATTCTCTTCAGAAAAACGAAGTTTACCCCGTCTATCAACCGTTAATTGATCTATCTACCCAAAGAATTGTTGGCGCGGAAGCATTAATGCGGTGGAAAAATGAGAAGCTAGGGACTATTTATCCCGATCAATTTATTCCGATTGCCGAAGAAACAGGAATAATTGTCGAATTAGGTGCATGGATGCTTCATCAAGCCTGTAGAATGGCTTCCCAATGGCGCAACTATTACCCTCAGTTTTCGATGGCGGTAAATTTATCTCCCCGTCAATTTAGAGAACGTTATTTATTAGACACAGTAAATTCAGCCATTGAAAAATATCAGTTACCGAGTCATTGCTTAGAGTTAGAATTGACAGAACAAATATTGTTAGAAGATACCCCCACAGCTAACCAACTTATTAGCCAGTTACATCAGATGAAAATTCGTCTGTCTCTCGATGATTTTGGTACAGGTTATTCATCTTTAAGCTATTTAAAGAAGTTTCCTTTTAGTGTTTTAAAAATTGATAAATCATTTATTGCCGATATTTCCCATGATTTAGATGCGGTTTCTCTCGTGCAAACCATTATTACTATGGCACATAGTCTAAATCTTAAAGTGATTGCTGAAGGAATCGAAACGAAACAACAAGCAGAATTTTTAAAAGAAGCAGGCTGTGATTATGGACAGGGATATTATTTTAGTCAACCTATCTTAGCAGAAGAATTTACCCAGTTGTTAAGTTAAGGGTAAAGCATTGTAAGCGCAATTCATGACTTGTCTCTATGAAGTTAGAGCAGAGACTTGGTATGAATTTTGGCAGTTTCCAGAACTAACGATACAATAAGACAGTAACCGCAGTTTACAAAACTTAACCATACTGTCACTATGAAGAAATCTCGACTCCAACAACTCTGGCTCTACTTATATCCCTACAAGCAAGCATTAGGGTTAGGAATCGTTGCATTACTAGCGGTTAATCTAGTTGGAGTCTATATTCCTTTGTTATTACGAGATAGCATTGACAGTCTAAAAATTGCGGGAAGTTTTAGTGATATTTGGCCTTATATCTGGAAAATTGCTTTGCTTGCTTCGGGGATGTGGGGAATGCGGATGCTATCCCGTCTCTGGATTTTTGGCATCGGTCGTCAGGTAGAATTTGACTTAAAACAGGGCATTTTTAGGCATTTATTAACCTTAGAACCCTCTTATTTTGCTGCTAACTCATCAGGTGATTTAATTAGTCGTGCAACAAGCGATGTGGATAATATTCGCCGTCTGGTGGGGTTTGCGGTGTTGAGTTTGGTAAATACCTTGTTTGCCTATGGGTTAACCCTTCCTGCGATGTTAGCGATTCATATTCCTTTAACATTTGCTGCGATCGCTGTTTATCCCCTGATGTTAATAACAGTACAATTATTTAGTGGAAAATTGCGGGATCAACAGATGGAAGTGCAGGAAAATATTTCAGATATCAGTAATTTGATTCAAGAAGATATGAGTGGAATAGCGTTAATTAAGATATATGCTCAAGAAGAAAATGAACACAAGGCATTTCGCCAGAAAAATCGAAATTTATTGCAATCAAACCTAAAATTAGCTCGAACTCGTAATTTTCTTTTTCCCTTAATTGAAGGACTTTCCTATCTTAGTTTATTATTACTACTACTGTTGGGGACACAGGCTATTACCGATGGTGAAATCACAGTAGGGGACTTTGTGGCCTTACTGTTATTGGTTGAACGATTAGTCTTTCCCACTGCATTACTTGGGTTTACGATTACAGCTTATCAACGAGGAGAAGTAAGTATTGATCGTGTAGAAGCAATTTTTGAAGTTCAACCTACAATTAAGGATAAGCAACCCATTTCTTTGATAAAACCCGTTCAAGGTAAGATTACTGTCCAAGGACTCAGTTATACTTATCCAGATAGTACCACACCTGCCCTAAAGAATCTCAATTTTGCAATCACAGCAGGAGAAACCATCGCCATTGTGGGAACAATTGGATCAGGAAAATCTACTTTAGCAAATGTTTTACCCCGTTTATTAGATATTGCCCCGAATCAGGTCTTTTTAGACAATCAAGATACAACAAAGATTCCCTTAGATGAGTTAAGACAGTCTATCGCCTATGTTCCCCAAGATAGTTTTTTATTTAGTACCACCATTAAAAATAATATTCGCTATGGTGATCCCTTGAATGATTCCCCAGAAATTGAATACGCCGCCAAACAAGCACAAATTCACCCAGAGATTCTCAATTTTCCCCAACAGTATGAAACATTAGTCGGCGAACGAGGTATTACTTTATCAGGGGGACAACGACAAAGAACCTCTCTAGCCAGAGCGTTATTATTAGATGCCCCTGTGTTAATCTTAGACGATGCGTTATCGAGTGTAGATAATCAAACCGCAACCCATATTTTAGAGAATCTCTCCGAGGAACGGGGAAAAACAGTCATTTTTATTTCTCACCAACTCTCTGCTGCTGCCAATGCTGATCGCATTTTTGTGATGGATAAGGGGGAAATTGTACAAATAGGAACTCATAAAACCTTGCTTGCTCAGTCAGGATTATATCAATCCTTGTGGCAACAGCATCAATTAGAAGAGATTTTACAATAAGGGAATTTTTGTAGTAATAGGCATCGATATATTAACTATCCCAATTTAGGTGATGAACAGCTTAACAGGGTAGCATAATGTGTTGAAGAATTAATGCCTACGCAGGAATACATAATCTTAACCAAAATTTAATATGTAACAATTTGTAATTATACGGTTGGCCATAGAAGTAATCAGCGATTACTCTGGAAACGAAATATAAATTATTCAAGAGAACCATTGACCTTAAGCTTAACGCCAAAAATCACTTACAAAGGAACTAAATATTATGATAGATCCCGATGTATCAGTATTGACAACCTCCTCTATTCTTGATTCCGATGCCAATTCCCAGACTTCAACCTTGGATTCATCGTTACTCAACGACTCAAGCCAGCCCGTTGATTCTGCCGCTAATACGGGGGAATTCTACAGTCCAGATGAATTAGAGAGCGAGGCTACAGCGATCGCTGCTGAGGTTACAGTGGCTACCACCACCAGTCAACCCGACTTAACCATCACCGATGGTTTCACTGCACCCACAAGCACTGGGGTAGGTAGTTACTTGACCTTCGACTATACTGTTAATAATGAAGGGGACGCAGCGGCCAGTTATAACTACACGAAATTTTACCTGTCTGAAGACACCACTTTAGATAGTGAAGATACCTTATTCGGCTATGATTATGTTGCTTATCTGAAGGCTGGTAGTTCTAGAACCGAATCAGCTAGTGTTTATCTGAGTAGTTATGAAGCCAGTGGTTTATCAGGGGATTACTACATCATCGCAGAAGCCGATGGTTACGAGTATCGTTCTGAATCAGACGAAACCAATAACGTGGGAGTGAGTAGCAATACCGTTACCATTAGCCAAGCTGACTTAACCATCACCGATGGTTTCACTACACCCACAAGCACTGGGGTAGGTAGCTACTTAAGCTTCGACTATACCGTCAACAATGAAAGCGACGTAACAGCCAGTTATAGTTATACGAAATTCTATCTGTCTGAAGATACGACTTTAGATGATGGAGATACCTATTTTGGCTATGATTACGTGTCTTCTGTAGCAGGAAACAGTTCTAGCACCGAATCAGCGAGTGTTTACCTGAGTAGCTATTACACCAGTGATTTATCAGGGGATTACTACATCATCGCAGAAGCCGATGGTTGGGACTATGTGGGCGAATCAGATGAAGATAATAACGTAGCAGTGAGTAGCAATACCGTTACCATTAGCCAGCCTGACTTAACTATCACCGATGGTTTCACTACATCCACAAGCGGTAACTACTTAAGCTTCGACTACACCCTTAACAATGAAGGTGGGGCAACGGCCAGTTATAGTTATACGAAATTCTATCTGTCTGAAGATACGACTTTAGATGATGGAGATACCTATTTTGGCTATGATTACGTGTCTTCTGTAGCAGGAAACAGTTCTAGCACCGAATCGGCCAGTGTTTACCTGAGTAGCTATTACACCAGTGATTTATCAGGGGATTACTACATCATCGCAGAAGCCGATGGTTGGGACTATGTGGGCGAATCAGATGAAGATAATAACGTGGGAGTGAGTAGCAACACCATTACCTTTAGCCAGCCTGACTTAACTATCACCGACGGGTTTACTGCACCCACAAGCACTGGGGCAAATAGCTACTTAAGCTTCGACTATACCGTCAACAATGAAGGTGGGGCAGCGGCCAATTATATCTACACGAAATTCTATCTATCTGAAGATACGACTTTAGATGATGGAGATACCTATTTTGGCTATGATTATGTCTATTCTTTGGCAGGAAATACTTCTAGCACCGAATCGGCCAGTGTTTACCTGAGTAGTTATGAAGCCAGTGGTTTATCAGGGGATTACTACATCATCGCAGAAGCCGATGGTTGGGACTATGTGAGTGAGTCCGATGAAGATAATAACGTGGGAGTGAGTAGTAACACCATCACCTTTAGCCAACCTGACTT
>JBFRWB010000245.1:0-70231 GCA_051439375.1 Microcystaceae cyanobacterium | reverse complement strand
ATTGATTTGCGAGATTAGCAATGTGATGTTTTTTATCTTCACCATTAACGACTCGCCGAGCATTAGGAAAATCAGTTTTGTTAACATTGACATATTGCCCTAAACGTCGTCCAGTATATGTGCCATTCGCCATACCATGACAAAGGATGAACAGTGCAACTTGGCGATCTAAAGCCTTATCAGGATAACTTACTAAGTCAATCCCTAAAATCTTTTTATATTTCTCATAGTTGTACTTGTGGGTGAGTTGCACATAGCCTCGACCATAGTAAGGGTAGTACCAAAGATTTTGCCGTCGCCAGTTTTCACTCAACTGAAAAGCTTCTCGGACAGGTTTATAAGTATTGGCGGTTTCATGTTGTACCGTTGCCATCACATAAGCAATTTGAGTCTGTAAAGTTAACCCATGTTTACGTCCTTCTTTGATTACAGCGCATACTAGGTTATCTCGTCCGAGTTCAAAATAGGGTGGTAATTTTCCATCTTCTTTAAGAAGCCATTTAGCTGTCGTTGCTCCCAACAGATCACCCCCAGTGAGGGCTTTCTCTTCCTTAAAGTCTCGTAACGCTTCTCGTGTAATCGGTCCGTAAATACCATCAATGGTGGAACGATAATATCCATTGACAGCGAGATGCTCTTGAATTTCTCGGCATAGTTCTTTATCAGTTGCTAAGGGAGAAGAAGCAATATCTCCATAGGGAATAACTTTGTTTTGCTCAATAACTTGCTTTAAAGTCGTCATAATGCAAACTCCTTAATGAATTGAGTGATACTGTAGCGATTAAGGAACAACAAATTTTCGGTTAGAGGGGTGCAGAGGTTTGCACCCTTGATTGACTTGATTTAACTGAATTATGCAGAATATTTGGATAAAGAGGAATTATCCATACCAAACGGTATTCCAGCCTCTGGTATCAACATGAACAAAATTTCGACTTCGGTAAATACCAATACCGCCACGAAATATACCTTGTTGTTGGTATTGTATTAATTTATTTCCCCATCGATCTGGTGTACCTCCACGAGCGACAAAATCAATCGCACGGGCGAAGCAATGATGAGAATTAGGAACACCACCAACCGCCTTGTTATAAGGTTCATTACGATAGGAACTGGTAATAATGATGGGAACACCAAGATCACTGCGTAGTTTGTCCAAAACTTTTAAAGTTCGGGCTAAATTATTCCAAAGATGGCGAGGAGGTGCAGAATTGCGAGCATTACCACGGCGACGACTAAAATAAGCTGATACCTCACTCCCTGTAAAATACCTTAGTCCTAAACTGTCAATAAACTCGGTTACATTTGAGGCGACGGGTTCAATAACAGACGTTTCTACTTCTTCAACAACGGACTGCTGTTCACCTTCAGGACTTTCACCTTCAAAAGGTTCATCTTCCATATAGGGCGCATTACTATGTAACGAAATTAAAAGGGATTCAATGTTTTCTAGGCGTTCTGCTAAATTTTCGAGGCTGACAGAAGACTCTGATACACTATACGTCATAATTCTTTTTCCTCTAGATATCATTCAAGTATTTACATTCCTCAGCATAGATCGCATACATAATTAATGGCTATTTTTTGTCGTAAATGTTACATTTTTTGATTTTTGGTTACACATAAAGTAATAATATCATCCGTCAAAGCTATTATTTTTACTAACTTATTATCAAGATTGGGGCAGGTTTTATCCACTCATTACTGTTAGCTTCAATAAACTTTTGGTCAAACCTGCCATTCATTACTGATGATCGATTCACTTAATACTCAAGCTAAAATGTTCCCCCATTCCACCCCCATAAATGACGTTGAGCATCAGAAAACTCAATATAAATTCGATTAGGTGGCACACCCAACTCGCTTCCTACCACTTGACAAAAATCCTGACTCATAGACTTCGTTTGCTCAGGTTTCATTGTGCCAATATTTTTAATTTCGATGTAACAAACAGGATCAAGTGTGCCACCAAAGGTCATAGGAATGTCCCCTTCAAAAACAGTCATTACATAGGATTCAGGTTTGCTAAGATGTTTAGCCAATTTAGCAGATAGGGTTTTTAACAAAGTGCTAACATCGCTATTCGTGGGAGTTGTCGAAGATTGAACTTTGATTAAGGGCATATCACTATTTAAGATAAACGATATTTAAAGATATGTTATAATAATCCTGAAGCATTAAGCAAGGAGAACCAGATGTTAGGAGCGATCGCAGGAGACATTATTGGCTCAGTGTATGAATTTGATAACATTAAAACCAAAGATTTTCCTTTATTTGGCAAAGAAAATTATTTTACAGATGACACAGTTTTAACTATTGCGGTTGCTGATACTATTCTCAATCAAGGTGAATACTGTCAATCCCTAAAACGTTATTTCCGTCGTTATCCCACGGTGGGTTATGGGGGCAATTTTCGCATTTGGGGAAAATCAGATAGTCTTCAACCTTATAATAGTTGGGGCAATGGTTCAGCGATGCGGGTGAGTCCCGTTGGTTATGCTTTTAATGACCTAGAAACTGTCCTATTAGAAGCAAAAAAAAGTGCAGAAGCAACCCATAATCATTTAGAAGGCATTCGAGGCGCACAAGCAACAGCATCTGCTATTTTTCTAGCAAGAAAGAGAAAAAGTAAAGCAGAAATAAAAGCTTATATAGAAGAAAATTTTGGCTATGATTTAAGTCAAACTATCGAAGAAATTCGACCCTATTATACATTCGATGTATCTTGTCAAGGCTCAGTTCCTCAAGCCATCACCGCCTTTTTAGATGCAACAGACTTTGAAGATGCAATTAGAAATGCCATATCAATTGGAGGTGATAGTGATACCATTGCCTGTATCTGTGGCGGAATTGCTCAAGCCTTTTATGGATTACCAGATGCGATCGCTGATCAGAGTTTAAGCTATTTAGAGGATGATTTAAAACAGGTTTTGATTGAATTTAATGCTCGTTAAGCGGTTAATAAAGCTTTATCTCATATTATCAGAAATAAACTTATTTAAGTGAAGCAACTGTCCCCCGTTCCCTAAAAGCGTGTTTGTGTGTGCTTATCACCATAAAGTCGGGAGAGCCATGATAGCATTAGCTAAAGAAAATGAACCTATTTTTTTAAAATAGTAGTATAAGCTTCTAGCTTGTTATCTCAACTTTATATCAACAAAACTTATCTAAGAAGAAAAAATATATTTGTATGCTAAATCTTTAATGGATTCCAAATTTAGCCATAATCGTTAAAAAATCGCAAAATCCCCCAATTTAGACCGACCTAATTAACGAACGAGCAGAAATTATCAGAATTGCAGCTTTTTTGGGTAACTGTTGATTAATTATTAGGAAAGGAACTTAAGCGATCGCGAATTACCATTCTTTTCTCCGCAGAATAGCCCGCAAAAGAACGAACCGCCGTAATCTCAATTTCTACCCCTAAGTCAGCCCTAAAATTTTCATCTTCAATGGGTAAGTTCCCAATATCTAGGGTAAATTGATCACCATTTAAAGTGACTAATTCAGGAGGCATTTCATCATCAAATTTAGTTGAATACTCTGAGGTAGGACGAAAACGAGGATCATAACGAGTTGTTTTATATTTGACTAGAAACTTGGTTTCAATTACATCAGATAAATCAGCTTTATCGGTAATATTAACTTTAAGATTCCTTCTTCTTCCCATTAATTCACTCGCTTCTAATTGAACGGCTTCATCGGCAAACATGGCATTATAAACAACAAACTCTGTGCGATTACTTCGTTGTTGAGTTGTTCCTTCAACCCACATTGCTTGGGGAGGAATCACTTGAACATCATCCTCATCTTCGAGGGTTAAGGTCATCGTTTGATTAGCAAATTTATTGAAAGATTGGGGTGCATTCCAAATTAAAATAAATGCTCTTTCCCTACGTTGAGTCAAAACTCTATATTGGTCAGCAATAGCCGAACCCGATGCAAATAAAGCTGTCGCCCCTTGACGGGTTTCCCACTGATCTTTTGATAGTAAAAAACCATTATCTTTCAAAATAGATAAGGTCACCGTTGCAGAGGGTTGATCAGATTCTAGGGGTCTATCAGAATTAATAAGGGTTAATTCTCCCAAAGTTCCTTCGCTACCTTGCCGTCCTGATACACCAGATACCCCATTACGTCCCTGAAAACAGCGAAACTCTTCCGTTGTACAGCGATAATTGCGATCGCCCGGCTTCCCTTGACAGGTTTGCACTGTCCAATAAGGGGTTTCACATTGACATCCCTGTCCCCCTACACCACCTTCTCCCCCTAGTCCACCTTGTCCACCGGATGCATTGACCAAAATCTGACGTAAATTAGCGTTATTCGTGGTATATACAGTTAAATTTCCCCCATTGCCTCCATTGCCTCCATTGCCTCCATTGCCTCCATTGGGGGCCTGGGCATTGTAGCGTACATCAATTGGTTGACGACTACAGTTGGCGTTCTCCCCTTCTGTGCCATTTTCACCATTTACGCCATTTTTACCGGTCAAATCGAGATTAATCGGTGAACCGTCGGCAAAAATGGTTGCTCCTTCACTGATACCGCCATCTTTACCACTTTGACCGTCTTTTCCTTCTGTCCCATTACTACCATAGGCTTTCACTTCTGCTGCTAAAGCAATTGCACTACAGCCTTGAGGAGTTGTGGTTGAGGACAGAATAGAAGGAAAAAGTAATAGTAGTCCCAAGAGGGAGAGTTTGCTAGAAAAGCGCATGAATTCTTGAGTTAAGCCAGCCGTTATCAAGAGTCCAAGGACGAATGGAGGATAGGGTTTGTTTCCTGATGTTAATAATTGTCAGTCAATCGTAATTGAAGTGGGGCGATCGCCACTGGAAAAATCACTACTATCCAAGGGACGACGATACTGAGTGTAAAGCCGATCTCGCCAGTCAAAAAAGGTTGAGTATGCGCTATTATCGGCTAAATAGGGGATTCCTTTTCCTTTTAATCCATCTGGAATAGCTAAATAATTGCCGTCGGGATATTTCAAAATAATACTTAATCCTGCTACGGTTAAGTCAGCTAAGGTTGGTTGATCGCTGACGAGATAGGGACGATCCGTTAACATCAAAGAGAGGGATTCTAAGGACTGTTTCAGGTCTCCTTGGGCTTCTTTAATTGCTTCTCTGCTAAAGCCAACACTCGTACCCAAAAAATCGAATAATTCGCTCGGAACTGCCCCTAAAAGAGATTTGATGGGATCAGGTACCGTATTGGGTAAGAGGGAAGTACGGAAATTTGGGTTTTGATTTAACGCACCAATTAGGGCTTTGCGACCTTGTAAACCGATTATATGGTCTGCCCAAGCTTCTATCATTAAGCATTGACCTTTTAAAAGTGGATCAGTCGGTAAAATAGGATTTTCAGGGTATTTTCGCTCTAAATAGAGTGCAATTTCTGTGGAGTCTGCGATGATGGTTTCCCCATCTTTGAGGACGGGAACTTGTCGTTGGCCAGACAGTCTAAAAATTTCAAATTGTCCCACACCGGGGGTGACTTCAATTTTTCGGTAGTCTAACCCTTTGTAATCTAAAATCAGGCGAATTTTTTCGGAATATTGAGAGAGTTCAAATTGATAGAGTTCTAGCATAAGTTTTAGTCGATGTGTCCACCGTTTTACAGCTTATCAAAGGTTGTGTCATCAAAGGGGATCACTTTTAAATATTTAGGAAATTTTTCTTTTTTCTGATATAACAAAGGGCAGAACCATCTTGGTTAAGTCACAGTTATCATCTGATTAATCAATTCTTAAGATTTGATTGTTCAATCGTTATTAACCAAATTCATTTTAGGGTGAGGATATGTCAAACACACTATTAGACAAAACTAGGTCTGAGGTAACAAAAGAGGATTTACCTGCCTATTATTGGCCGGCTTTGAAGATTCCTGCTCTTTTTCAAAGCATTAAACAACAATACGACTTAGGTTATGGTAAAAATCCTTTACCGACTCAATTTAAGGAACAATTAATAGTTTATTTGTCTCAAAAGCATAATTTAGCCTACGGTGTAGTTTGTCATAGTTGTCAATTGTACAATCTGGGCGTGTCTGGTCAAGAGGTTCTTCGGTTGTTACAATTACCCTATCCTGAAAAACTAGAAGAATTAACTTTTCACCATCATTACTTAGAAAAAGTAACAGATAATCAATTAACTTTTTCTGATGATTTCTCCGTGACATTGTATCTGCTTCCTTATTGTTGGTTAATGCTTCATGCTCCTCATGATCATCAATTAAAAAAGATGCTATGTTTTTATTTAGGGGACTATTTTTATGGGCATTTAGTATCATTTATAGGTTATATCAAATCCTATCACTATTGGTTAAAAAGTTATCCATCTATTGATTATAGAGAAGATTTCCGTTCTCGTTTATACCTAAAGCAATTATTAACAGATGAACCACAAATAAAAGAATATATATGTTTTGAAAAGTCGAAAAATCAATTGACGACTCAAGATGAGAAAACTCAAGGCTGTCCACCAAAAGTAACGATTAATTCTGAAACCTTAGAAGTAGAGTTTTCTTTAATGGAATCTTCCCTAGAAACACTTCCCAATTTTATTTATCTAACAACTAAACAGGGTAAAAAACTTAAGTATGTAACTCATAATTTGTTTAAACAACTATATGAAAAAAATAAGCTGTTAATCCAAAAAAATCAATCATTACAAGCCTTTTCTTATTCTCTTTCCCATGATTTAGGCGCTCCTTTACGGGCAATAGAAGGGTTTAGTCAAGCTCTAGAGAGGCAGTATCAAGATTACTTTGATGAGAAAGCCAATCATTATCTAAGGCGTATTCAAGCTAATGGTAAGCAGATGAAACAATTAATTGAAGATATTCTTAGGTTAACCCAGATTGATCACAGAATACTTCGTAAAGCCTCAGTTAATCTTTCTGAACTTGCTAACACAATTTGTGATTCTTTAAAAGAACAAGATCAAAATCGAAGCGTAATCATAGAGATTGAACCCAATTTAATTGTAAAAGGAGATTCAGGATTGTTGAAAATTATGATGGAAAACTTAATAAGAAATGCGTGGAAATATACAGCTTATCAATCTCTTGCCCAGATTAAAATAGGGTTTAACAACGACCATAAAGCTTTCTTTATTGAAGATAATGGTGTTGGCTTTGATATGACTGATTCTCATCGTCTCTTTCAAGCCTTTCAACGGATTCACAGTAGCAAAGCGTTTCAAGGAAATGGAATTGGTTTGGCAACAGTTCACCGTATTATTAACTGTCATGGGGGTAAAATTTGGGCAGAAAGTGTAATTGACCAAGGAGCGACATTTTATTTTAAAATATAGCTAACCTGTTCAAAAAAATCATGGTAAATTTTATCTAGCTCTAAAGATAGAGTTAACCCTCAACTCAAGGTAAATCAAATGGCAGACTTAATTGCTTTAATAATCATTGGTATCTATTTGGGAGGTATCTGGAAGTTTTGGACTGGCTATCGTCAAACCACCTTCAGTCGTCGTTTACCCACTCGTTTAATCCTATCTTATCTCTGGCCAGTTCTCATTATAGCCAATGGTTCTTATCGTCAGAACTTTCGCAAAGCCTTAAAAGGTAAAAACGATGATTAATCAGCAAAATCTATGGCTAATTGGTGGAACATCCGAAAGTCGAGAACTTGCAACTGCAATCATCCGTTTAAACCTCTCTTGTGTGGTAACAGTGACAACAGAAGAAGCTATTCCTTTGTATCCTCAACATCCTTGTTTAACGGTGGTAATAACTCGCTTATCTAGGGAAATCGCAGCAGAATTTGTCATAAACAACAATATAAAAGGAATTATTGATGCTTCTCACCCCTATGCTTCGGAAATCTCCCAATTGGCCATTCATTGTGCTACGATCTACCAGCTACCCTATCTTCGCTATGAACGACCCATATTATTAGGACAAAATATAATTGAAGTAGAGAGTCTGCATACGATATTAACAGATTATTACTTGTTAGGTAAGCGAGTGTTATTAACCATTGGTTATCAAGGATTAAAATTCTTGGAAAACTGGCATGATAAAGCGACTTTGTATGCTCGTATTTTACCGAAAATAGACTCCTTACAAGCAGCCTTAAATGCAGGATTTTCCCCGAAACAGTTAATTGCTTTTCGGCCACCTCTAGATTATGAAATGGAAAAAGCTCTCTGGCAACATTGGAAAATTGAAACAGTTGTATCTAAAGCATCGGGACAGGTAGGAGGAGAAGACATTAAACGACAGATTTCTCAAGAATTGAAGATTCCTTTAATTCTTATTCAACGGCCTTCTCTATCTTATCCTCAGCAAACCAGTGATCTTGAACAAATTAAGATTTTTTGTCAACAAATTAGACATCTGGTAGAAAAGAATAGTTAAATTCTATAGACACCTTCTAAACTAGAATAATATCTATTATCTAATTACAAAAAAATCGATGGCAACAATTTTAAGACAATGGAGTTATCAGTATCCTTGGCTATACGATGGAATTTCTCGTTTATCTGCGCTCAGTGTAGGAGGAGAAAGCCGTTTTCGTCAATTAGCCTTAAAAGGATTAGTAATCAATCGTGATAGTTCAATTTTAGACCTTTGTTGTGGGGGAGGTCAAACTACTCGTTATTTAGTAGAATTATCTGAACAAGTAACTGGCTTAGATGTGTCTCCGATTGCCTTAAAACGAGCAAAAAAATCGGTTCCTGCTGCTAATTATGTAGAAGGGTTAGCGGAGAAGCTTCCCTTTAACGATAACACCTTTGACCTAGTTCATACCAGTGTTGCGTTACATGAAATGACTGCCGAGCAACTACACAAGATTTTTAAAGAAATCTATCGCGTGTTAAAACCTGATGGTGTCTTTGCTTTTATTGATTTACACGCACCTAACAATCCTTTATTTTGGCCACCCTTAGCAATTTTTATGCAGTTATTTGAAACAGAAACCGCATGGCAACTTTTGAAGATGGATTTAAAAGAAATCTTACAAGAAGTAGGATTTAAAAACGGCCAACAAAAACTTCATGCAGGGGGAAGTTTACAAACCATTCAAGTTAAGAAAACAAGGGGAGAAAATTGAAGCGAACTTTACCTATCTGAAAAGATAGGAACATCTTCAGCCTAACCTATAAACTTCAATCTCTAAATTTTCTGCAACGGGTAAAGTCGTTGAATTAACCATTTTCAGAATATAAGCCCCAATGAGAACCCAATGCACCGATACTACTATCATGCTTGCCATGGAGTTGTTGAGTTTCCCCTAACATCTGCTGATTTCTAATTTTAACGTAAGTGGTAGGTAACTTCATTATCGGAATTGGGCATACTAAACAAGTTGCTAACCATCGATGGTGATTAACATGGAAACCCATAATGATAAACAATATGAAATCGAACGTAAAGAGGCAGAATTAAAAGCCAGAGAGCAAGCTTTACGTTTAAGAGAGTTAGAAGCAGAACTTTCTCAGAACAAGGCTTCTCAAGAACCACCGATTTCTCCAACTTGCAAACATGAGCCTTCCCCTAATTCACTTGCTGTAAAGTGGAAAAAAATGGTGAAATTTGTCAAGTTTTTAGGATTTACTCTCTTGGGGATTGCCCTTCTTAGAGTAGGGCTAATGGTTGGCTTATGGTTGTCTTATGTTGTTTTGGCGGGGATTATTGGTTTCATTGGTTATAAAATCTTTTTGGCTGAAGATAGCTAGGGTTGACTAAAAAAGTTTTTATGTTCAGAAATTCAGAATATAGGAGGGGGAAATAGGGGTATTTTATGGATAAAAATCATAAAAGGTGGGCAAAACCCACCTTATTTTCCTAATGGAATGATTAAATAATTTATTCGACTCTTACGTCAATAGTACTGGTATTAAAATTATATTCTGCCCCTTCTAGCTCAATTAATGTTCCTACCTTAACTTTTTGGCCACCTAACACTGGCCCTGTATCCGTCACTTGTGCTTGTCCTGCTAAGGTTAGAATCATATCTACACTATAGGCTACTTCAGGACGAGGATCAGGTAAGGCTTTGACACTACCATCTGGTTGAGGAACGGGAATCGTACGAGGAAGTCGATCAATATTGATAATCTCCGCTTCACCAGCAGGCTGCTTACGAATCACAATATTAGTCTTTTCAGTTTCAAATTGCTGAAATAACGCTTCAGAGTCTTTGACACTTAATCCTCTAACAATTACATCTACTTCAATCGGTTTAGTTGCAGTTTGAGCAATACTCTTCGTCACTGAGGTATTGGGAAAGATAAAAAGGCTGAGGAATACTAACAGCAAAATTAGCCCTGCACCTACGTCTAAGACGCTAATCTTACCAAATAAGCGACCTTTTGCATCAATCAGTTTCATAATCGTTTTACCTCAAAGGATAAACAGTAATAATTATTCATTAAGAAAATTTAAGTCTAAGCGATTGTATCATAAGTTATTGACACTCTTTCGATAATAAAGTTGCAGATTAAGGTGTGAGGTGTAATGCTTCAGCCTTTGTATCAAGTACTATACTTTTAAAAGTAGATTATCGATTATATTTTAGAAAAACTAAGAAAGAATAATCCTTAATTATGTTTAACCTCAAAGATGTATTCTTTGCCTTTACCCTCATTGCCATTCTCTTGCTAGTGGGTCGATGGCTAAAGCATAAAATCAAATTTTTCCAAAAGATTTACTTACCCTCATCCATTATTGCAGGTTGTGTTGCCCTCATCTTAGGCCCTCAAGTCTTAGGGGTGATCGCTGCTAATTTTGGGTTTGACGGGACTTATATCGCTGAAAATGGTCTATTTACCGAACCGATGCGCACCGTATGGAAACAATCTCCCGGTGTTTTCATTAATATTGTGTTTGCCGCCCTTTTCTTAGGGGAAGTCATTCCGAGTCCTAGGGATATTTGGCGTAAAGCAGCCCCACAGGTAGCTTTTGGTCAAACCCTTGCATGGGGACAGTATGTAACGGGAATTTTACTAGCTATGCTGGTATTAGGTCCTGTTTTTGGCATGAATCCTATTGCCGGGGCGTTAATCGAAGTGACCTTTGAAGGCGGTCATGGTACGGCGGCGGGAATGGGTGAAACCTTTGTCGAATTAGGCTTTCCTGAAGGGTCAGATATGGCTTTAGGATTAGCAACAGTGGGCATTGTTACGGGAATTATTGCTGGAACGATTTTAACCAACTGGGGACGTAGCAAAGGGTATATTACTGAATCACAAGCCCCTGAATCGGGAGAAGAGGATGAAGTGGGCTTGTTTCACCAAGAAGATCCTGAGATTCGTCGTGCTAGAGCCAAATTAACGAAAAACTTCTTAATTGATCCTTTATCCCTGAATTTTGGCTTTGTTGCTTTTGCGGTTGCCATTGGTTGGTTAATTCTGGAAGTTCTCAAACGGATTGAATTCCTGACATGGGGACAACAAGGACAAGGATTTACCCTGATCAAATATGTTCCTCTCTTCCCTATGGCTTTGATTGGGGGAATTATCGTTCAGGTATTGGCCAAGCGATTTCGGGTGAGTCCTCTAATTATGCGTCCTTTACAGAATAATATTGCTGGTTTAGCCCTTGATGTGGTTATTATTACCGCTTTAGCAACGATTTCCTTATCTGCGTTAGGGGAAAATCTTATTCCCTTTCTTTTGATTTCTGTTGCGGGAATTGTCTGGACTGTGGGTGCATTCATCTTTTTAGCCCCCCGTTTATTACCTTCCTATTGGTTTGAGCGAGGAATCGGTGATATGGGGCAATCAATGGGGGTTACAGCGACAGGAATCTTACTCATTCGTATGGCTGACCCGGATAATAAATCAGGCGCATTTGAAAGTTTTGCCTACAAACAGCTATTTTTTGAGCCGATTGTAGGGGGTGGTTTGTTTACGGCGGCTGCGCCAGCTTTAATCGCTAGATTTGGTCTGGTATCTATGCTGATAGTTACAGGTGGCCTGTTAATCTTCTGGTTAGTCTTTGGCTTCTATCTGTTCAGAAAATTATCGGTTCGTTCCAATGTTTCAGATGTGACGGAAGATTACGCTAATCGTTAAGATTAGACCCCTTTTAACCCTGTATCTTGTCGATTCCTCCTACTTTTGGATACGCGACTTTTGCCTTTTGCGTAGGGCTATATATTATGCGATCGCTATTCTTGAACAAGCGATCGCTACTCTAAAAAACTCAGGGAAAATAGCAATCCAAATAAGAGCCTCCGTCATAAATATTAAAAAAATGACACAATTTCTTGCATTTTTTGATATAGCTCTTACCCTATAGTCATGAGTTACACTACCACTGACTATAAACCGTTTCTAGCAGACATCGAGCCATTTAATCAGCTTCCCGCCGATGTCATCAGCCAATTGGCAGCCAAATTACAGCCTTGGCGGTATCGTATGGGACAAGTCATCCTCATGCGGGGTCAAGGATCTTCTTATGTCACCTTTCTCTTAGAGGGAAAAGCCCGTTCATTAGGATATGATACCCAAACTAATATACCTATTACCCTACAACTTCTCAAGCAAGGGGATGTCTTTGGTTGGGTGAACGCCGTCAGAGGTGTTCCCTGTGAAACGGTCATTGCTTCAACGGAAGCCACAGGATTAAGCCTAAGCCAGCAGGACTTTTTAAATTTAATAGAAAATTACCCCGATTTTAGAGCCGCTTATCAAGATAAAGCAGGAATTATCGAACTTTTTGATATATTCGGTCAACAACTCGAACAACAGGCCAAAGGAAATAATTATCTTAGGGAATTGGTAACAGAAATTGCCCCTGAAGCACAGGTTCATATTACATCTAATTTATCGAGTCCAGATACTCGTCTAGATAACCCTCAATGGTTATGGTTAGTCAGTGGGAAAGCAGATGGCTATAAAGTTGGGGAACAGTTTACACCAAATGGGAAAGTCCCTTCTAATCTGCGCCTTGTTGGGATTCCCTTTAGTTGGGAAAGCTGCTTAGAAAGGTTAGAAGCTATCCGTATTGAAAAGCTTAAAGACGAAAAGCCTATAATAACCCACGATGAAGATGATATTCCCTACAAAGATGTAGAAATTGTCGATTCAAATCAGCCTCAAAAAATCGGGACTCCCCCTCCTGAGGGAATAGGACGGAAATCTTATCCTTATGTGCGAGGAACTGATCCTCAACAGATGAAGGTAGCGATTTTCCAGATGCTGAGTCAATATTTTAAAATGCCGTTCCGCAAAGATGTGATTAACCGCATCGTTAAGGAACAACTAGAGCGACAAAATCAATTTTCTTTAGCATTATGTGGGGCAATTGTCGAATTAATGGGATTAAATGCCCAATTAGTCTCGATTCCGCTTAGTGCCATGACTCAAGTATATCCCCCTGCCCTTGTACAGTGGAAAGATACTTTAGCCATTCTTTATGAAGCGAATGAGAAGCGTTTTGTCTTGGGAATTCCCGAAAAAGGAATTTTACGGCTGAAACCTGAACAGTTTCTAGACTCATTAGAAACAGAGGTCACCCCTCAAGGCCGTCGGGTGACGCAAGTATTGCTACTGCAAAAAACCAAAGAAACCCCCCAACAACGCTTTGGCCTTGGTTGGTTTGTCCCTTCCCTCATTAAATATCGCTGGGTTTTACTAACCGTTTTTATTGCATCCTTTTTTGTACAGTTATTTGGGTTAGCCAATCCTTTAATGATTCAGGTCATTATTGATAAGGTAATTGTGCAGAATAGTGCGGATACTTTGCAAGTTTTGGGGATTTTCTTGCTCATTATTGCGATTTTTGAAGCTCTTTTAACCGCTTTAAGGACTTATCTCTTTGTGGATACCACCAACCGCATTGATATGAGTTTGGGATCAGAAATTATTGACCACTTGTTGCGGCTTCCTTTGCGTTACTTTGAAAAACGACCCGTTGGGGAAATTTCCACAAGGGTAAACGAATTAGAAAATATTCGACAGTTTCTAACAGGGACAGCCCTAACCGTGGTCTTAGATGCGGTTTTCTCCGTGGTTTACATCGTGGTGATGTTTATTTACAGTCCCCTATTAACCTTTGTTGCTTTGGGAATTGTGCCGTTATTTGTCGCCTTAACCCTCATTTTCTCCCCTACCATTCGCCGTCAACTACGAAATAAAGCCGAACGCAATGCTCAAACTCAATCTTATTTGGTGGAGGTGATGTCTGGGATACAAACCGTAAAAGCACAAAATATTGAATTGCGTTCTCGTTGGAAATGGCAAGAAAAATACGCTAGATATGTGGCAGCCGGCTTCAATACAGTGATTACTTCTACCTTTGCCAGTTCTATGAGTAATTTCCTCAATAAACTCTCTGGTTTATTGGTTTTATGGGTTGGGGCTTATTTAGTATTAGAACAACAATTAACATTAGGTCAATTGATTGCATTTCGTATTATTGCTAGTTATGTAACTTCTCCCATTTTACGCTTGACTCAACTGTGGCAAAACTTCCAAGAAACCGCCTTATCCTTAGAACGTTTAGCTGATATTGTGGATACTCCCCAAGAAGCAGAAGAAGATCGAGATAACATCCCTATGCCCCTAATTAAAGGCGCAATTACCTATGAAAATGTCTCTTTCCGTTTCAAACAACATGGCCCCTTACAACTAAATAACGTCAATATCGATTTTCCAGACGGAACATTCATTGCTGTCGTTGGCCCATCTGGGGCAGGGAAAAGTACCTTAACAAAGCTAGTTTCACGGTTATATGAACCCGAATCAGGGCGTATTCTCATTGATAATTACGATATCTCGAAAGTAGAGCTTTATTCTCTCCGTCGTCAAGTGGGAGTTGTTCCCCAAGAAACCTTACTCTTTGATGGCACCGTACAAGATAATATCGCCTTAACCAACCCCGATGCCACCATTGAAGAGATTATCGAAGCCGCTAAAGTTGCCGCCGCCCATGAGTTTATTATGACCCTACCAAACGGTTACAATACAAGAGTGGGAGAACGGGGATCTGCTTTATCGGGGGGACAAAGACAACGGGTAGCGATCGCGCGATCGGTCTTACAAAATCCTCGAATGTTAGTACTTGATGAAGCCACCAGTGCCTTAGATTATGCCACAGAGCAGCAAGTCTGCATCAATTTGCTAGATCACTTTAAAGATCGCACAGTTTTCTTTATTACCCACCGTTTAGGAACGGTCAGAACCGCAGATGTCATTGTTATGATGGAAGAGGGATCAGTGGTAGAACAGGGAACTCACGAGGAATTAATGGCTTTACAAGGACGATATGCTTACCTATACCAACAACAAGAATCAGGACTTTAACAGTGATTAGTAATCAGTAATCAGTAATCAGTTTGAAACCCGAAACCTGAAACCCGAAACCCGAAACCTGAAACCCGACACCCGAAACCTGAAACCTGAAACCTGAAACCTGAAACCCGACACCTGAAACCCGTAACCCGAAACCTAAAACCCGACACCCGACACCTAGAACCTAAAATGCAAAGCAACGATCAACTTACCAACCACAATAAAAACGGAAATGGAGCAAGTTCTCAAGACAATGCAACTCCATTTGTGAAGGATGACCAAGAAAATCTATTTTCTCCCATTCCTAATACAGATCAAGCCGTCGTTCTCCGTCAATCTTCAGCATGGGCTAGGGGCGTAACCCTCGGTATTGTAGGCGTAACCACGGCAGTTGTAATTTGGTCAGCTTTTGCCAAAATCGAACAGGTGATCGCTGCTCAAGGACAATTAAAACCCTCTGATACCGTTAAAGAAATTCAAGCCCCCCTCGATGGTGTCGTTCAAGAAGTCTTAGTCAAAGACGGGGATAAAGTCAAAGAAGGACAAGTGCTAGTCAGATTAGATCCTCGTGCTTCTATGGCAGAATTAAAGTCTTTAGAAGACGTTAGACGAGAATTGATGCAAGAAACCCGTTTTTATGAAGCATTAATGGGGCAACCCATGAATCAAGCTCAAGTCGAACAGGCAATTATTCGTCTTAAATTACCGACAGCGATCGCTAATCTAGCCCGCAACCGAGTCGCCCTTGTCAGTGAAAATAGACTATTTGACTTGCAGCTAAGATCAAAAGATAACCCCTCAACAGAAGGTTTAACCCCTGATCAAATCGGACGACTTAAAGCAGCCCGTGCTGAGTTACAATCTCGTATTGCTATGACCGAATTTGAAAATGAGCAAATTCGCCAACAACTCGAACAAAATCAAATCCAACTCGCAGAAGCCAAAGAACAAGTCGTAATAGATAAACAATTACTCGCAGAAATTAAAACTCGTAATGAAAAAACAATGGCTGAAGCCCAAAAAAGTCTTGAGATTGAAAGAGAAATTTTGGCTGATGTTGAACCCTTGCTAGAAGAAGGCGCACTATCTAAGTTACAAATTGAACGGCAAAGACGAGAAATTATTGACCGCTATAAACAACTTTATACAGAGCAGTCTCAAGGCGTACTAGACTTTGAACAACAGCAACAAAGAGTTTGGGAGCGTACCTCTAGAATTGCTCAATTAACAGAAGAAAATGCCCGTTTAAACTATGCCTTAGCTCAAGGAAAAGCGAAGTTAGTTAATATTCTTTCGGAGGGAGAAACACGACTCAGAGAGAGTATGGCAGAAAATACCAAGCGTATTGCTGAAGTTGATAGTCAACTAACTAAAATTATCGTAGATAATCGCAAACAAATGGCCGAACGAGATGGACAAATTAAACGAACCAAAGTTAATATTGAGTATCAAGAAATTCGTTCTCCTGTTAATGGAACGGTCTTTGATCTCAAAGCCACTCGTGGGTATGTTCCCCCACCCAGTCAATCTGAACCGCTCTTAAAAATCGTCCCTGATGATAATTTAATTGCTGAAGTTAGTATTACCAATAAAGATATTGGTTTTGTCGAAGTTAATGATAGGGCTGATGTAAGAATTGATTCTTTTCCCTTTAGCGAGTTTGGCGACCTTGAAGGTGAAGTAGTTTCTATTGGCTCAGATGCCCTTCCTCCTGATGAGGTTCACCAATATTATCGCTTTCCTACCCGAATCAAAATTGATGAGAATCAGTGCTTAACGGAGGATGGTTTACAATGTATGGAAGTTAATGGTAAAAAAATTCCCTTACAATCGGGAATGTCCATTAGTGTTAACATTAAAGTCCGAGAAGATCGCACGGTGCTAAGTTTATTTACCGAACTCTTCCAAAAGAAAGTCGAAAGTTTGAAACAAACTCGTTAAGACGATTCCCATGCAGGAAATAATTAATCTACCTAATTCCCAAGCAACCCTAAGTTTTGGTCAACAATTAGGGGAAACCTTAACAGCAGGTACAACTCTTTTATTAAAGGGAGAATTGGGGGCAGGAAAAACGACACTTGTACAAGGAATTGGGACTGGCTTAGGAATTCATGAACCAATTGTCAGTCCTACTTTTACGTTAATTAATGAATATTTAGAGGGTCGTATTCCTCTATACCATTTAGATTTATATCGCTTAAATCCACAAGAAACTAGAGGATTATATTTAGAAAATTATTGGGAGGGAATTGAGACTCCTTTGGGAATTACGGTGATTGAATGGCCAGAAAGACTCGCTTATAAACCTAATGGTTATCTATGGATTGAGTTAGTTTATTTGGCTCAAAACGGCCGTAAAGTGGTTATTAATGACCACAGAATTGTATCTTATCAGGATGATTGAAAGAGTGGCGATCTCTGAAACGCTTTCCTTACTTACCTTTCACTTTTGCCTTGCCCGTAGCACTATAGTTGTAGGGACACTGCATGCAATGTCCCTACAGTGTCCCTACAAAATTTAAACTGATTTGACGATTAACTCATCGCTGCACCATGACGGCTATAGTCTTGGCGAAATGTTGGATGAATCTTACCTTGAATCCGATTTTCGTAGTCTGAATCGGTCATATCTAAGCCAATCTCAGCCGCTAAACGGTTTAGTAAGGTTCTTTGCCGTTTCATCATGTTTTTACTCTGTTTGAGCATTAATAAACGGGCTTTATCTTGGGTGGAAGTCACCGCAACCGTTTCTTTAACTGGTTTTTCTGTTGCTACCGTCGGATTATAAGTGACACCTCGATAGGTTAAATTAGCTCTCGGTTGCAATACAGGCGGTTTTTGGAGATTGCGAAAACGCCAGTCTAATCCTCTGTATTTTCCTGCGACTTGGGTTTCGTGAGTTTCAACAGGAGGGGTATATTGATAGCTTATGCCACGATAGGTTAGTTTCATAGTGCGCTCCTCAATGTGAGTGTAGGGTTGAGGCGCGTTCCTTCGGGAATAATTCCCTACTTCCGTCCTTCCGATGTAATTGAGTGGAGAAAGGATGAACGATTTACTTTCTGTATCTATTGTTACAGTTTTAAAGTGGATTGTCAAGTGCTTTCCCAACAAAAACTTAGTAGTGTTTCATCTTGTAAAGACAATGCTTTGGAAACCCCCCGCTTCTTTTCCTTCCCTTAATCCTAATGAGGTTCATCTTTGGTGTATGAATTTGCAAATTTCTGAATTTTTGGCGCAAAATTTTACTAATACGCTTTCTAAAGATGAGATAAGTAAAGCCAATCGTTTTCGCTTTGATTATCTGACACGACGCTATATTGGTGCAAGGGGAATGTTAAGACACCTGTTAGGGCAATATTTAACCATTGAACCCAGTCAGATTTGCTTTAAATATGGTAAAAAAGGAAAACCATCTCTCGATTTACCCAATTTTTCTGAGCCTATTTCCTTTAACCTATCTCATTCTGAGGAAATGTCCGTTTTTGCTTTTAGTTATGGGGGAGATGTGGGGATTGATATAGAAAAAGTGCGAGAAATGACAGATGTAGAAGCGATCGCTAAACGTTTTTTTTGTCCCGAAGAAGGATCGTTAATTGCAGGTTTAACGGGGAAGGAACAACTAACTGCCTTTTTTGAGCTATGGACGGCGAAAGAAGCCTATTTAAAAGCAACAGGGGACGGAATTGGGGCAGGATTAGATAGTATCAGAATTCTATGGCAAGAGGGACAGATACAGGGGTTATCTCTTGTCAATGAGTCTGTCACGTTGCCCAATTTAGCAGGATTTACCTCTTTTACCTTAGCAGAAGATTATATCGGTGCGGCTGTTAATTTTGGCAAAAAATGTCAATTCTTAGCCTTTACAGCCGATGGAAGGTGATCTCTATCCTAAGTTTTTGTTAACGCTTTCTGTCCCAAAACGTGGTTAAGTTTACCACTTTGATAGCCTTCTAGGTCTAAAGTTACATATATAAATCCTAGTGCTTTAAATTGATTAACCAATTGCTCTAAGTTAGTATCCACAACAAATGATTTGATATCTTGGGGTAATAGCTCGATTTTAGCTGTATCACCTTGAGAACGTACCCTGATGTTATCGTAACCCAATTTACGAAGATAAACCTCTGCTCGTCCGACTCTTTGTAGTTTTTCGACGGTAATTTCTTCTCCGTAGGGAAAGCGAGAACTTAAACAGGGTTGAGATGGCTTATTGTACCAAGATAGTCCTAGTTCTTGGGAAAGTTGACGAACCTGTGCTTTCGTTACGCCTACCTCTGCTAGAGGAGAGCGAACGCCTCTTTCCTTGGCTGCTTGGATACCGGGGCGGTAGTCTTGTAGATCATCTGCATTTACTCCATCGACGATATAGGGATATCCCCATTGTTGCGCTAAGGGTTTGAGGGTGTCATGAAGTTCGCTTTTGCAAAAGTAACATCGATTAACAGGATTTGAGGTATAGTCAGGGTTCTCCATCTCTAGGGTTTCGATGGTTTTATGGGGAATTCCAATTATTTTGGCTTGTTTTTCTGCTTCTTCTAATTCTTCAGGTAACAAGGAGGGAGAAATGGCGGTAACGGCCACTGTGCGATCGCCTAAAACATCATAGGCAATTTTAGCGACTAAAGTACTATCTACGCCTCCTGAGTAAGCAATTAACGCTTTTTCCATCTCTGCGAAGATATTTTTTAACTGTTCGAGTTGCTCTTGTAGCATAATTTTCAAGGCGTTAATTAATTGTTGTTTAGTTGCTTCTGCTCATCTTAACTTAAAATTAAGAAGAACCAAAATTAATAAAACAATAATCAACTCTCGTTATGAACTATCTTGCCCATATTTATCTAGCGGATCATACCCCTGAGTCTCTTTTGGGCAATTTTTTAGGAGATTTTGTCAAAGGGACGCTAGATCAGCATCAAAAACGGTACAATCAGTTAATTCTCAAAGGGATTAAAACTCACCGTCAAGTGGATTCTTTTACGGATCAGCATCCTATTTTTCAGCAAAGTAAACGAAGGATTGTTGCTCACCATTCTCATTTCTCTGGTATTCTCATTGATATTTTTTATGATCATTTTTTAGCCCGACATTGGCGATCTTTTTCCAGAGAAAATCTTACAGATTTTATTGCCCACTTTTATAAAATTTTAGAGCAGAATTATGCTATTTTACCCATTTCAGTACAAAAGATTTTTCCTCGGATCAAGCAAGAAAATTGGTTATTATCTTATCAAGAAATTGCAGGGGTTCAAACCACTTGTCAGGGACTCTCAAGACGCATTAAACGGGAGAATAGCTTGATGGATGGTCATCAGGATCTTATTCAACATTATGGAGAAATTGAGTCAGATTTTCTGGTGTTTTTTCCGCAATTAATTGATTTTGTGCATACCTTAAAACCTAATATCTAAAACCTCACGCCTAAAATCTAATCTCTTTCTGTCACTCGCCAACGGAGTTTAGTATTGAACCAGTAGTTCCAAATGGTAACAATGACAATTGCCATTAGATTAGCGATATAACGGTTGATCTCAAACAGATTAAAAAATAAATTGAGGAAAAGCACATTTAAAATTAATCCACCTAAACAAATTATATTAAACTTAATAAAACGCTTTGCTCGTTGTCGTTTATTGCGTTGAAAACAAGAAATATCCCCAAATGTCCATAACTCATTCCAAAAGAAATTATTAACAATTGCTAATTCAGCCGCTAGAATTTTACTACGAGTTAGAGGTAAGGCTAAAGTTGTTGGATCACTTAGTAAATATAAAAGTATCATATCAACAAATACGCCACTTAACCCCACCAGACAGAATTGAACAAAACGGGCTGAACGAGAAAAGCGTAATGTCAATAAATGCTGTAAATATTCAATATATTGTCGCCATGTCACCTTACTTTCACCGATTTCTCGTTCTTGGAACACATATCCCACTTCTCCTATCCATTTCACCCTTCCCCTTGCGGCCACCTCTAAAATAATCTTGTAACCGACGGGACTGAGGGGTTTATCTGCGATCACATCTCGGCGTACCATAAAGTAACCACTCATGGGATCAGAGAGACGACCCACTACTTCGGGTAATATCACTAAGCCTAACACTTGTGCGCCACGGGACAAAATTCGTCTTGCGAAACTCCATTCGCTAACACCTCCTCCTTCGATATGACGACTTGCCACTGCTAAATCTGCTCCACGCTGCATCTGTTGAAGTAATTCTGCTAAAACTTCTGGCGGATGCTGTAAATCTGCATCAATAACCCCTAAAATGTTTCCTTTTGCTACTTGCCATCCCCGTATCACAGCCGTTGATAATCCTTTCTCTTCAACCCGTCGCATCACCTGTAATTGTGGATAATCGGAGATCATTTCTAGTGCCAGTTTCCATGTATAATCGGGGCTATTATCGTCAACCACAATCAATTCATAGTCATTAGGTAGGATTTTGTCGAGAATTTCTGCTAAAATATTGATGATTCTTTCAATATTGTCTCCTTCGTTATAGGTAGGCAAGATTAAGGAGAGTGCCAAGGATGAGTAACTCTGATGATCACAGGGAATGGTTAAAGAATTTTTAGGACAAGAGATAAGGGACATAGGAAATTATGAATTATAAATTATGAATTATAAACTAGGGTAGAAGATAATTTACCTCACAACTGTGGGAATTGCCATACTATATAATGAACTGTTAAAGCATGGATTATCTGATTCCTATAAAGATTTTAAAACCTCAATAGCTAAAAATGAAAGTTTTACTTATCAGGATGGCTGGTATTTTGAGTTTAATTACCAACGTTTTATTAGCCAATGGGAAAGGATTTTAGGTAAAAAGCTTACTTTTTATAGTTTTGATAAAGTTGTCAAGAACGAAGGCTTATTACCTTTTTTTATGAAAATTATTGGTTCAAGTGAGGAGATAATTAAAGATAGCAAACAAGCACAAAAGTTCAACATACGTAACTAAAAGAGCATTTCGGGGTAGAGGGAAGTGGATGTGAATTAGGGAAATATGGCTATAATCGAGATAACGTTAAAAAGTAAGGACAAAGCAAAGCTAGAATTATGCTCTATTATTCAAGAATTTTACTATCAAGACACTTTGCTGTCTTTAGCTTAGTCAGTTACTTCTTATTATTATTCGTCAATCTCTCAGATAAAGCTTTATCAAAAGAAGCTATAGAGTTAAATCAATTAGTTTTAGCGGATTGGGGGAAAGAATCTGATAAGCTGAAGATAACTAAACATGAATTGAATCGTCCATTCAAGCTGAAGCCAAAGCAGCCAAGAATAGATGATTGGACAATTCAGCAGCAAATAACTTACTTAATCGATAATCTAATTGATGTTCTTAATCAAGCTTACCTTAATAGAGAGCCAATAGGGGATATTATCCCAGATTTAACACTCGAACAAGGTTATTTAATACAACAAAAGTTTGTAGAAACTTTGGTTCCTTCTTGGGGAAAACCCATCGGTTATAAGGTCGGCTTAACCAATACGAACACTCAACAAAGACTACAAATTAATCATCCCGTTCGAGGGATTCTTTTAGAAAAAATGCTACTGAAAAATGGTGCAGTGATTCAATCAGATTGGGGTGCTGTTCCTCGATTGGAAGGCGATTTAATGGTTAGGATAGGAAGTGATGAAATTAATCAAGTGAAGACAAGAAAAGAAGCTATTCAGTATATAGATGCAGTGATTCCTTTTGTAGAATTACCCGATTTAATGTTTGAAAGAGACGTAAAATTGACCGGGACAAAGTTAATCGCTGTTAACGTGGGAGCAAGATTAGGTGTGATGGGAAAACCCGTTCTGTTAGAAAATAAAAAAGAATGGCAAACTCAGCTTAGTCAAATTAAGGTAACAATTAAAGATAGTAAAGGAAAAGAATTAGGAACAGGAAGCAGTGACAGTTTATTAAATGATCCCTTAAATGTAGTCTTATGGTTAAAAGATGAGTTAAAATCCCAAGATAAGACCTTACAAAAGGGTGATTTAATCTCTTTAGGTTCAATGACTCCTTTGCTCAGTATTCCATCAGAAGGAACAGTGACAGCAATTTATGAAGGATTGGAAAAAGATAAAAAAACAATATTAACAATAACCTTTGATAACTGATGGCTAAAGTTAAACTGAATCTAGGGTAAAAATTGTCGTTTCATTGAGTTTGTGAGAAACTTAAGTATGGGGCAATTATTTTTACCGAAAAATTGGGGTCTGAAGTCTCCTCTCTTAAAAGGATAAAAAAGAAGATTTCGTATTTCAAGCCTCTTGCTTTAGAAGCGAGGTACTGAGGACTGATCACTGAAATGACCCGCACAAGTCCTAAGATTAAGCTATGATATGGGAAAGTATCTATCAGGTTCAATTGGATAACCTATGATTCAGGTTTTAAGGTTCTCTAATTTGAACAGTCTGACGTAAAACACACTCTTTTTCTTACTCTTTTCGTTTTTACTCCTCATCACCCTTTGAAACTAGCGTATTCTTTAAGATACGTTAGGTTGAATAGCAAGTGGGAAACCAAATTTGGTGAGGAGTTATGACTAATACCCCCCCTAACCGTCCGTCTGAGTCTTCCGATACGGGAATACCAACTCGCTTTTGGCGATGGTTAAAAAAGCCTTCTACCCTTGTAGGGGGCGGGATTTTGCTAACATTAGGTGTCGCAGGTTATGCAGGGATTCAATACTTCGTTTATCAGCGTCTTTCGCCCTTATTGTCCACAATATTAAGTGATGTATTGCAGCGAGAGGTAGAAGTTGGAGAGGTAAAGGATTTTTACTGGACGGGTATTCGTATAGGTGAGTCGGGTCTTCCTAGGAGTGATACTGACCCTGATAATGCTACGGTACAAGAAATCATTGTTAATTACAATATTTTACCTGTTTTAATCGGACAACCCCTTAAAGCGAATGTAACGGTGGTTGACCCAAATCTTTATGTAGAGCAAGATAAAACAGGAAAATGGGTTGAAATCCCTGAATTTCCTGAAGGAGATGGTTTAAATTTACCCATTGATCTAGATATTGATGTAGATTTACAAGATGCAGATGTGGTATTAGTTCCTAATGCACTTCCAAACCCTGTTACCATTGAAGCAGAAGGGAAAGCTGGATATGCTTATCAAGATAAGGAGAATCAACAAATAAGTTATGATTTAGATGCAACAATCTTAAATAGTGTGGCAAATTTAGCAGGAGAAACAGAGATTGGTGGCGGTGAAAATTTTGGTAAAACTCAAGCACAAGTATTATTAAAAGAATTAAATATAGGAGATGTGGTTGCTCTAATTCCTCAGTCTCCTGCAACAGTGGATAAGGGAGAATTAAGTGTAGATTTGGGGATTGACTTGCCTTCTTTGCAGGGAATCGAAGGAACACAGGGAGAGGGAGAAATTAGTTTACCCGAATTAGTCGCAAAAATTAAACCGATTAAAGAACCAATTAAGGCTGAAGTTGCAATTAATCTGGATGGACAGAAGGTATTAGTTGATCGACTTAAGGTTAGTTTAGGAAAACTGGTAACAGAAGTCAAGGGAGATATTGATTGGCAACAGGGATATAATTTAAGTGTTTTGGTTAATCCTTTTCGGATTCCTGAAGTTTTACGAACCGTTAATCTAAATTTACCGATTAAATTAGAGGGAGAAGTAGGAAGTAAAGTTCAAGTTAGAGGTAAGATTTTAAATCCTATTGTCTCAGGGGTTGTGCAGAATACTAAGCCAATTATTATTGAGAAAACAGGGATTAAAAGCGTAGAAGCAAAATTCCAAGCTACCCTTGATCAAATTCTCTTATCTCAAGTATCAGTAACCCCCGCAGATGGAGGTAAAATCTTAGCGAAAGGAAGGGTAAGAACTAATATTAAGAAAGCGTTAGAAGATGGGAAAGCCATTGATTGGCAAAAATTCCCTATCGCATTAGATTTCAGCGCAGATTTACCCACACAAGCACTCATTGATCCCTACGTTAACACAACCAGTCAAGCGATTACCATTAGTCCTTTAAAAGCAGCAGGACAAGTTCGAGGAATTGCGAGTAAACCCCAAGGAAAAATTAACTGGAATTTACCTACACCTAGTAATGTTGCAGGAGTGGGAATTTCGGGAAATGGAGAAGTATTATTATCAGGCCAAAACTTTGCGTTTAACAATGTTCTCTCTCAAAGTAATGGCGGAAGTGTCAATATTGATGGTGGAGGGAGTTTAAAAGACTTACAAATACAAGCCAAAGTTAAGGCAGACTCTTTTGCTTTATCTCCCTTTATTCCTGTTGTCTGTCGAGAATTTGTCCAATGTCCCGATGCAGTTTATAGTCAAGCGGTGTCTATCTCAAGTGCAGATGTAAATGCAGTTGTCAAATTAGATGAATTAACCCTGAATAATATTGATGCTAATGCTAACGCTTCCTTGTTAGTTAATGGATCTAACATTGCGGTGAATGGGAACTTAAGTGATGGAAACCTAAATGGTGCATTCCAAACCGCAAACTTAAATGTTGACCCTTACATTAGCCTAGTTTGTCAAGAAATTGGTCAATGTCCTGATGAATTACTCAGTCAAAGCATTCAAGTGGTTAATGCGAATGGTAATATTAGCGGCAATCTTGAAACGATTGATATTAATAAAATTGATGGGGGATTAAATGCCCTGCTAACTGTTAATGGGGGAAATGTAGCAGTTAATGGCAACTTAACCCAAGGTAATATTCAATCAACGGTCTTTACCTCTAATATTAATCTAACCCCTTATGTTCCCATTGTTGCCCCAACCATTGATGTTCCTGTTAACTTAAACGAAGCAACGGTTAATTTGTCCGCTTCCCTTCCTCAACTGTTGCAACAACTACAACAATCCACCGTAAGCCTAGAATCCGTTAATTTAGACTTAATTGCCCGCTTAAGCGTCGATAATAGCCCAGTTAATGCAGCCGCTAACGTGCAACGAGGAATTCTTGAAGCCGTCGCTAATACAGGCAGTTTATCGGTTAATCGTTTCATTCCTAATTTGCCCCTTTCAGCCGATTTAGTCGGTAGTCAGGTCAATATTACGGGAAACTTAAACTCTTTATTACAAACTATTAATACCAACCCCGATTTAAGCAGTTTTAATGGACGTTTAGCTGCCCAACTCACCGCCGCCGAAGGAACAGTTAATGTCCTCAGTCGCTTTAATATGAACCAATTTGGGGCAAATGTGGTCGCTGCTGGTATCATTCCCCGTGAACTCTGCACTTCTTTCGCCTTAGATTGTTCTCAAATTCCTTCCCTTGATGAAGCCATTAATGCCAAAGCCGATATTAAAGGAAACTTTGGGGCAATCTTAGCAGAAAATTCTATCCTCCCAGTGCAAGTATCCAGTTTTGCTGCTAATTGGGGAGAACAAGCAGCCAGTGGGAATGGTAGCCTATTAATCACCGATTTAACCAAAAAGCCCGATATCGCCACCGCTAACTTTAATCTTAACGCCAGTGCGAATCTGAATAAAATTCCCCTCGAAGAATTCTTAACCCTCATTCCCGTTAAACGAACCCTCCTTCCCGAAGAATTAAATTTAACAGGCATTGGTGGCTTCTCAGGTCAATTTAAAGGTAAAAACCTCTTAAGCGACCCACTAAGGGCAGGAAACACCCTCCTAAGCGGTAATTTAACCCTAGATGGACTGAGTTTTAACGATCGCAACTTTGAACCTACCCTCAAAGGAACAGTGAACGCCGGACTCGGCCAAAGTGTTAACCTCAATCTACAAGGCAAAGAAGACCAAATCGCAGCCAAACTCGACCCCTGTACCCGTCAAGGCTGTCTTGCCCCCTATTTACCCACCTCATTCGCCCTAAAACAAACTTACAATACTGCCTTACCCGACGAAGCAGAAGAGCAAAATGATAAACCCTTTCCTCTCATCGTGAGAGGAGAAAGAAAAGGCGATCGCTTATTAGCCTCCGTCGAAACCTTCCCCCTATCCCTCTTAAAAATTGCACCCTTACAAGAATATGGCATAAATGGCTATGTTAAAGGAAAAACCAAACTAACCGCCGACGTTAACCTATTTACCTTAACGGGAAGCGGTACAGTTACCATTGATCAACTCGGTGTCGGGTTAATAGAAGCCGATCAATTTACCGCCGATGTCGCCTATCAAGATCAAATTGCCAAACTCAAAGCAGGGACTTTAACCCTTGGTAACAGTAACTATGACGTGCAAGGGCAATTAAACATAGAAACCTTAGAAGTAGCAGGACTCTTAAACGTCGAAGAAGCCTATATCGAAGATATTTTAACCACCCTAAAAATTACGGATGTTCAAAGTCTGCTGGCCCTAATTCAACGAAAAAGCATTGACTATGCAACCGCCATTCTCCTACAAGAGACTATCCCAGTTGCAGACGATCCCAAACAGAGAAACTGTTTCCAAGATACCCACACAGGGTATCCCCAAGCAACAGAAGGAAATGCTACTATTGCTCAACAAGTAAACTGCTTGGCAGAAATTGACCGTCAGATTATCGAATTTGCTCAAAGATTGCAACAAGGAAAGATTCCCAGCGAATTAAACATTACCGGGGCATTTACCACCCAAGCAAGCGTATCAGGAACATTATTAGATCCCAGTTTACAAGTTAAGTTTGACGCAAAACGCTGGCGATGGCGGCCTCAAGCCCCCATTCCCAATATTGTTTCCCCCTTGGGCTTAATTACCGAAGG
Organism: Microcystaceae cyanobacterium; assembly: GCA_051439375.1. Taxonomy (GTDB): domain Bacteria; phylum Cyanobacteriota; class Cyanobacteriia; order Cyanobacteriales; family Microcystaceae; genus JBGTGT01. Next base: position 42,250 of record JBFRWB010000245.1, on the reverse strand, counting down.
TGATCAAGCTATTCCCCTACAGCAAATCGGACTAGAAGCCACCTTAGAAGATGGTGTCGTTAATATTGCCAGCGCAGGGCTAAAAATTCGAGAAATGGAAGCACAAGCCCAAGGAACAGCCTCCTTAGAAAATCTTGATCTCACCTATGGTGTCAGTAATTTATCCTTAGATACCATTCAAGCCTTTGTGTCTATTCCCCTCGATGTAGCAGGAAATATTAACCTATCGGGAGAACTAAAAGGAAATCCCTTTAATCCCAACGCAAAAGGCATATTTTCCTTTGAAGAGGGAGCAATTAATGCCCAAGACCTTGAAACAGACATTAAAGGGGAATTTGCCTACGAAGAAGCCCGTTTAACCGCCCAAACCCTTGAACCCGACTTTATTGTAGTCAAAGCAAGTGTTCCCTATCCACCAACCCCCGAAACCAATGACCAAATAGACGTTAACGTGAATATTGGAACAAAAGCCTTACAATGGGTAAGCTTATTGACCGGTGAACAAGTAGTCTGGTCCGATGGAGACGGAAATGTTGAGTTAACCGTTAATGGCACACTCGATATGAGTGATGGCTTTGATGTCAATCTGGTGGCTAATGGGAAAGTTAATCTAGAAAATGGAACAATTACCAGTCCCCTTGTCCCTAATCCATTAATCGTTAATGGTGTAATTGAGATTCAACAAGGGACAGTTAAAGTAGGGAATAATGAGCTTATTTTGAGCAATGGAATAATTTCTATTGACCAATTAATTGGGCAATATGGAGAAAGTGAAGTACTCATTGCCGGAGTACTACCCATTTTTGAACCGAAAGCCGTTTCTAACCCCCTGACAGTGGCTTTAAATACCCAACCCTTCACCCTAGAAGGACTTTATCAAGGAGAAGTGGGAGGGGAGATCATTCTCACCGGTTATGCGTTTGAACCGACAATTGGCGGAAATGTCAACCTCAGCAGTGGACGTATTCTTGTTCCCCAAGCCATTATGAGCAGTGTTACCTCTACTATTAGCAACGACAATGGCAATAGTACCAAGGCCATGTCTGTCCAAGCAGATGAGCAAATGGCTTACAACCAGTGGCTACAACCCAGTGATGAGCCGATTTCCCTTCCCATTGTTCCCACCTTCAACGACTTTACCGTTAATCTGATAGACCTGAGTGTTAAACAAAGTCCCCTTTATGACTTCGCTTTTGGGGGAAATATTATTCTTAATGGCACATTAGATAAATTAGACCTTAACTTAATCAAACCGAGTGGGCAAATCGCACTGTCTTCGGGAGAAATTAACCTTGCTCAAATTCGCCTTTTAACTGATCGTCGTCGAAAAAGCACCATTACCTTTGAACCCGATCAAAGCATCTTTAATCCCACCCTAAATATTGCCATGCGTACCATTGTCTCCGAAATTCCCAACAGTCGGCGGCGCATTGATGAATGGAGTAATGAAATTCCTGATAGTAGCTTAAACCAAGTACAACGGGTTGATATTAATTTAGTAATCGATGGGCAATTACGGCAGCTTTTACCCAGCTTAGGCCGTCGTCGCAATAATTTATGTGATCTGCGTCCTGAAGATTTCCGTCTCATTCAGGAAGAACCGTTTACTGAGGCAGAATTAGAACGTTTAAACCTCTGTATTCAGGATTTGGCCATGCTAGATGCTGATCAAAGTGATTTCTTCCAAAATCCTGCGATTAAACTCACCAGTCTTCCTCCGCGCCCTGAAGGACAAATTGTGCGTTTGTTAGGAGAACAGTTTTTAGCGATCGCAGATTCCTTACAAACGGGAAGTACCGAACAATTATTACAGTCGGGAATTGTTCAAATAGCTTTACCCATGATTTTTCAAGGGGTTATTTATGATATTGAATCTGCGATTGGTAATACCATTAGTGCAAGGGATTTTCGTATTGTTCCCTTTTTAGAGGCGATTTATAGTCTGAATGATGCCTCACTGGGAAGTCAAGACTTGAATGCGCCCGATCCTACCTTTCTTCGCTTCTCCTACGACTACAATCAAAACGAATTTAGAGTCCGTTATGAGCGACAGTTTTAACGAAGATGTCGAGAATGTAATGGCGGGAGGCGGATTTGAACCACCGACCTTCGGGTTATGAGCCCGACGAGCTACCAGACTGCTCTATCCCGCGATGCCTGTCCTAGTATAGCGATAAAAGAATAAAGTGACAACCCCAGTTGATTATTTCTCGAATAATTGCCATTGCTGATCCGTGCAAACCCCTGTCAGCCGTTGATCCCAAGGATCAATTGGAAGTTGCGAAACATAGGCAAAATCAAAAACAATAGCCAAAGTCGGGACTGATTTCATCGTTGGATCACCTAAGAGACGATCATAATATCCTCCTCCATAACCGAGACGATAGCCAAGGCGATCGCAAGCCACGGCGGGAACTAAAATTAAATCCACAGAAGACGCATTAATTAAGGGTAAACTTTCTTCTGGCTCGGTTAATCCATATTTTCCCCGCTTTAATAGGTCATTGGGTCGCCAAAGATGCCAGACTAAGTTTTTATCTACACAACGGGGAAATCCCCATTTTTTTCGGGTAGTAAAGAGGGGTTGCAAAGTGGGTTCTTGGCGAAAGCTGAAATAGGCTAGAACCGTTTTCGCTTGTTGAAAGAAGGGACAGGTTGATAATTGCTGACAAAGGCGATCACTGCTGTTTTGCCACGTCTTTTTCGGCAAAGAGAGGCGTTTTTGCAAGATTTCTTGTCTGAGTTGTGCTTTAAGAGACATGGTTTTGATCAGATGAACAACAATTTTGTCAAATGTTTTTTACGATACTTTACATATTTTTAACAATTCGTTACAATACTTATATTGACCTCAACACTTTACTCAAAACAAAATCATGACTTTATCTGGTATTATTCCCATTCCTCCAAGTATTAAGGCGCAAAGCACGGTTCAAGACTTAAATAGTCGCCTTAACTGGGGTGAACCTGCTTTAACCATCATCGATGTACGCAGTCGGAATGCGTTTAACGTTAGCCACATTATGGGTGCAGTTTCTCTACCTTTAACCGAATTAGTGTCTTCTGCACTGGTAAGCTTAGAATTAGTCCGTGATATTTACATTTACGGCGAAACTGATGAAGTAACTGCTGAAGCAGCCAGCTTACTACGGGAAGCGGGTTACTTGAATGTAGCCGAGTTGAAAGGCGGACTTCCCGCATGGAAAGCCAGAGGCTTCGCTGTTGAAGGAAACGCTGCTATTATTGCCTAATTTTCCTAAATCCATCCTAATTATTGCTTTTTTCCCGTTTGTCCCTGAGAATTGGCCAGACGGGATCTTTATACATTTAGGTTTTTTTCGATTTTGAAATAGAGAATCAGGGTTTAAGATAGAGAAAGTATAGCCCTACGCATTAAAGTGTTTGACACCTGTAAGTCTTGAAACCTAATCATCGCTTACTTTTGCCTCTTGCTTGTTCCTTTTTAACTTGTGCGTAGAACTATAGCTGTCCAGACAGTTCTAATCTTTGGACAATCGATTAAAATCTATTGTAGTAACAGCAAATCAACTATGCAAACTGTTGACTCTAAAACGAACCTTTCAACCCCCATGGATACGGCCAAACAAGGCTTACCTGTTACCATTATTACGGGATTTTTAGGCAGTGGAAAAACAACCCTACTGAATCACATTTTAACCAATCAACAGGGACTTAAAACGGCTGTTTTGGTTAATGAGTTTGGTGAGATTGGCATTGATAACGAATTAATTATTTCTACCGAAGACAATATGGTAGAGTTAAACAATGGCTGTATTTGTTGCACCATTAATGAAGATTTAGTGCAAGCCGTTTATAAGATTTTAGAACATCCCGATAAGGTAGATTACTTGGTGGTTGAAACAACAGGATTAGCTGATCCTTTACCCGTTGCATTAACCTTTTTAGGAACAGAGTTAAGAGATATGACCCGTTTAGATTCTATCGTTACCATGGTAGATTCTGCCAATTATAGTCTTGATTTGTTTAATTCTGAAGCAGCTTATAGCCAAATCGCCTATGGTGATATTATCGTTCTCAATAAAACGGATTTAGTGGATGAAGCGGATGTTGATTTATTAGAGGTCAAAATTCGAGATATCAAAGATGGGGCTCGTATTTTACGCACTCAAAAATCTCAAGTATCCTTACCTTTAGTTCTTAGTGTGGGGTTGTTTGAATCTGATAAATATTTTGAAGCCGCAGATGAAAAAGAAAAACACGACCATGAACATCACCACCATCATGATCATGACCACGATCATGGGCATCATGAACATGGGCATCACAATCATGGGCATCATGAACATCACGAACATCATCATGATCATGACCACCACCACCATTCCGATCACCTAGAAAATGATGGGTTTACGTCTCTTTCTATTATGAGTGATAAACCATTATCGATTCGCAAATTTCAATACTTTCTCGATAATCAACTTCCTGAAAATATCTTTCGTGCAAAAGGAATTCTTTGGTTTGATGAAAGTCCGCAACGTCACATTTTTCATCTCAGTGGTAAACGGTTTACCCTCGAAGATGATGAGTGGAAAAACGAAAGCGATCGCAAAAATCAGTTAGTCTTTATTGGCCAAAATTTAGACCATGACACCCTTAGAGATCAGATTAATAATTGTTTTGCTTGACAAAATGATAGTCAAGAGAAAGACTTTGGTAAATAAGTCTATCTTTTTAAGAATATCTGGCTACCTTTTCTAATTTACTGTAGAGACGTTTCGTGGAACGTCTCTTTGTTTATTTTTCAACAAAATAGCAAAAAGCAAGAGAAATGGGTAATTATCGTTTAAGTTTGCGATAGAATACACCAGTGAACAATTTTCACAATTCGATTCGATGCAGACAAACAAGGATTAATATGGCTAAATTTGTTTTTATTACGGGTGGTGTTGTTTCTAGTATCGGAAAAGGGATTGTTGCTGCTAGTTTGGGACGCTTACTCAAATCCCGCAATTATTCCGTATCCATATTAAAACTTGATCCCTATATCAATGTCGATCCCGGTACGATGAGTCCTTTTCAGCATGGAGAAGTTTTTGTCACCGAAGATGGGGCAGAAACGGACTTAGACCTTGGCCACTACGAACGCTTTACCGATACCTCCATGTCTCGCCTTAATAGTGTCACAACTGGCTCAATTTATCAAGCTGTTATTAATAAAGAACGTCGGGGTGCATACCAAGGTGGCACAGTGCAAGTGATTCCCCATATTACCAACGAAATTAAAGCACGAATCCATCGAGTCGCCAAACAAACCCATCCCGATATTGTCATTACTGAAATTGGGGGAACGGTAGGGGATATTGAATCTTTGCCCTTTTTAGAAGCCATTCGTCAATTTAGGAAGGATGTAGGGCGTAATAACGTGGTTTATATGCACGTTACCCTGATTCCGTGGATTCCTGCGGCTAGGGAGATGAAGACGAAACCAACTCAACACTCGGTTAAGGAATTACGTTCCATTGGCATACAGCCAGATGTACTGGTTTGTCGTTGCGATCGCCCTTTACAAGAGGGAATGAAGGAAAAAATCGCTGAATTTTGTGATGTTGATGTAGAATCTGTTATTACTGCCCAAGATGCTGATAGTATTTATGCTGTTCCGCCGATTTTGGAAAAAGAAGGATTAGCGCAACAAACCTTAGAATTACTCCGACTTGAACAACGAACCCCCGATTTAATCCAATGGCAACATTTAGTGAATCAAATGCGTTGTCTTAAACATACCCTTGAAATCGCAATTGTAGGAAAATATGTTCAGTTGGGAGATGCTTATTTGTCGGTAGTAGAAGCATTAGGACACGCTGGAATTGCTTGTGACAGTGAAGTGAAGTTAAGATGGGTGAGTGCGGAGGATATTGAAGAAAATGGTGCAGAAAACTATCTTAAGGATATACAAGGCATTTTAGTTCCCGGTGGATTTGGGATTCGTGGGGTAGATGGTAAAGTGCAAGCGATCGCCTACGCCCGTCACCATCAGATTCCCTTTTTAGGACTCTGTTTAGGGATGCAATGTTCGATTATTGAGTGGGCGAGGGATGTGGCTAATTTAGAACGGGCAAATAGTGCAGAATTTGATGCAAATACGCCTAATCCTGTGATTAATTTGTTGCCAGAACAAGAAGACGTGGTGGACTTAGGGGGAACGATGCGTTTAGGGCTTTATCCTTGTCGTTTAACCCCGAATACCCTTACCTACTCTTTATATAATCAAGAAGTGATTTATGAACGTCATCGCCACCGCTATGAATTTAATAACGCATATCGTAATCTTTTTCTGGAAACAGGTTATATCATTAGTGGAACATCTCCTGATGGACGCTTAGTAGAAATTATCGAATATCCTAATCATCCTTTCTTTATTGCTTCTCAGTTTCATCCTGAATTTCGTTCTCGTCCTAATCAGTCTCATCCTTTATTTTTAGGGTTTATTAAGGCTGCTTTAACCAATTTATCTTCTTCTTTAACGGTTGAGTCAATCGAGAATCATCATGAGAACAATTTGTCTTCAACGGTTGAACTCAATTCAAATTCTTAACCTGATAGCTTATACTAAATCTTCATCCCACTAACAGTTTCTGACTGTTAAGTGTTAAGTGTTCACTGTTCACTGGTATATGTATGTCAGTAAAATCTATTTATTCTAACAAATCAGTTATTTTCGGGATACTCAGCTTATTTTGGCTGTTGAGTAACCTAAGCGATCGCCTCTGGCTTAGTTTAGATCAATTTCCCCCCCAATGGGATCAAAGTAATCACCTTAGTTTGTCTCTACGTTATTTACAAGCCTTACAAACCCCTGATCTTTTAAGTGGAGACTGGTGGCGTAGTTTTTGGATGATTTCTACTAAATATCCTCCGTTAACTTATCTTTTAACCACACCTTTTCAGCAAGTATTGGGAACGGGATCGGATCAAGCGTTATGGGTTAATCTATTTTTTAGTGGTTTATTAATTGTCTGTGTTTATACATTAGGAAGCGTCTTATTTAATCCCCAAGTTGGGTTATGGAGTGCGGGAATGTGTCTATTATTTCCTCGCTTATATAGCCATCGTTTAGAGTACCTTTTAGATACACCCATTACGGCTTTAACTATTGCAGGGTTTTGTAGTTTAACCCTGTGGAAGTTGGCCAATAAACGCTCTGAACAATGGCTTTGGACAGGGATCTGGGGCGTTGCTTGGGGGTTGATTTTATTAACCAAGCAAAGTGGAATGTTTTTCTTGATTGTTCCTTTACTCTGGTTAGGAATCAGTCAGCTTGTACAACGGAAGTGGGAAAGAGTTGGACAGTTAATTGCTAGTTTTTTTATATCAGCTTTTGTTTGGTTTCCTTGGTATCGAACTAATTGGATTTATCTCTTTAGTACGGCTCAAAATTCGGTGGTTATTCCCGCAACCAATGAAGGAGATCCAACCTTAGATACTTTAGCTGCATGGACTTATTATTGGCAAGATTTACCATCTGCGATTACTTGGGTTCTTTTATTAATTCCTTTAGTTGGATTCGGCTTACATCTATTAAAACGCTTCCCTACCAATAAGGAAGCCATTGAGGGTGAACAATTAAAACAAAGTTTAACATGGCTAGGGATTTATTTGGTGGCAGCCTATTTCATTTGTTCTGCTAATGTTAATAAAGATACCCGTTATGTAATGCCAATTTTACCCATATTAGGAATTGTTTTATCTTACTGTTTATTATTATGGCGGGGTCGCTGGAAATTTATGCGATGGGTAACGGTAGGGTTAGCCCTTTTAGCAATGATTGGTCAATTATATTTGATTCCTGTTATTAGCCCGATTGCTAAAGTTTTAAGCCCGACTGTTTCTCGTTATCCTCGGATAGATTTTCCGAATCCCCATCCTCAATTGATTCAAACGGTACTCGATAATGCCCCTTATCAACAATCTAATCTAGGGGTTATTCCGAATGTTGGTGAGGTCAATCATAATAATGTTAGTTACTATGGAATGTTAAGAGATTTTCAAGTTTATGGACGAGAATTAGGGACAAAACCTGAAGAAGTTGAACAAGATAGTCAATCTATTGATTGGTTTGTTAGCAAGGAAGGAGGGGAAACAGGCTTTGCAAGAGAGGCTCAACTTGCTTTCGGTGAACAGTTAAAAACTGATGCCAGTTTTCAGGTACTCAATCGTTGGGAATTGCCCGATCAAAGTGTAATTAAACTCTATCACCGCAGCCAACCCACGGTTACAGTCAATCCTTTAGCCATCACTCAAGATAAAGTTAAATTAGATCAAGTTATTGTTCCAGAGAAAGTCCCCAATAATTCTCCGATTCCTGTTACTTATTATTGGTCAGGGAAAGGAGAAAGTTTAGAGCATGGGATTCTTATTTTAACATGGAAATCAGTTGATAATCCGAATAATAATCAGTTTTGGATTCATGATCATGGGGTGGGAATGGGAACAGTTAGAACAAAACAAGATCCCTTACAAACCTTTCAAGTGATTGAACAAACGGCAATGTTACCTGATGGGAATATTCCTGATGGAAATTACACTTTAGAAGCCACTTATCTTAATCGCAAGACAGGAGAAAGTTACCCCATTGACACACCATTGGTTAACCTGACTTTAGATCAAACTGCCCCTTCTCAACCGTCTCCTCCCCTAGATTTTGTCACTCAACTACGGCAATTATCGGCTTATTTACCATTAGGGATTCAAGGATTAGACCCTATTTTTCAACAGGTTGATCGCCTTAACCAATATGATCCGATTCAAGATTATTTACAACAAGCACAAGCTGCTTTACATTATCGCTTAGAAAATAATCCCGAACAAAAGGAAATTCCTTGGCTATATAATTTAGCCCTTTCCTATGTTTTACAAGAAGATGCGAAAGGGGCAACGGATACATTAAATGTCTTAGTTCAAAAAGATAATAATAATCCTTATTCCCATGCTTATTTAGCCTTTGTTTATCTTTATCAATGGCAACCGAAAGCGGCTGAAAAGGCAGTCAAACCGGCTTTAAAGTTAGCACCAACTGTCCCAGAAATTAAAGGATTAGATGGGATTGCTGCTTTGATGCAGGGAAATTTTGTTAAAGCATGGCGCATTGCATCACCTTTGTTAAAGGAATTATAGGGCTGCCCTACGGGCAAGTCAAAAGCCAAAAGTCACGCATTCAAAAAGCACTTTAAACTCATAAACGGGCTTTCGGGAAATGTGGACAAACCTGAATTAATTACTCTGACGCTTGTATGAATTGTACACAGGCTTTAAGAAACAATTCTATAGCGGTGTGGAACGGTTTCTGAGAGGTCGGGAATGATTTCTGAGAAGTCGGGAATGATTTCTGAAGGGTCGGGAACGATTTCTGAAGGGTTGGGAACGATTTCTGAGAGATCGGGAACAATTTCTGAAGGGTCGGGAATGATTTCTGAGAGGTCGGGAATGATTTCTGAAAAGTCGGGAATAATTTGTGAGAAGTCGGGAATGATTTCTGGGCGCAAGCATCCGCGCCCCTACAGGGAAGGTACTACGCATTAGGGTGTTTGACAGTTGAAAATTCTGAAACGCAGTCAGGGATCGCTTTTGAATTTTTAATCTTGAATTTTTAATTATGTGTAGCACTATCAAATGGCCATAAACTTAACATAAGTTAACTGTAATGTCGTCTTTCAAAGGATTTTAGGGAAAAATAGAAATCAAATCCGCAAACATTTTTGAAAACCGTTTCATTGCTCTATGGATGCTGTAAAAGACACTTTAAGCCCCTCTTCTCCTACCGATTCCACCGCCGTTGTTGAAACATGGAACTTAGGGAAAGTTTATCGGACAGGGTTTTGGCTGAATCAAAAGGTTCAATCTTTAAAAAGCTGCGATTTAAGTGTTTATCATGGAGAAACCTTCGGCTTACTCGGTCCCAATGGGGCGGGCAAAACGACCCTTCTCAAAACCTTATTAGGTATTATTCGCCCGACCTCTGGACGGGCAAAATTATTAGGAAAACCGATTGGCAATCGCAGTACCAAACAACGAATCGGTTATTTACCCGAAAATGCCTACTTTTATGATTTTCTCACTGCATGGGAGTTTTTAGATTTTGTTGCAGGGGTTTTTCAACTTCCCTCTGATGTCCGCCAAAAACGGATTCCTGAGTTATTAGATTTGGTCGGTCTGGCACAAAAAACTGCGAAAACAAAACAAATTCGCAAATATTCTAAGGGCATGACCCAACGGGTAGGAATGGCACAGGCTTTAATCAACGATCCTGAATTAGTCTTCCTCGATGAACCCATGTCCGGCCTCGATCCCATGGGACGCTATCAAGTCCGAGAGATTATTTTAGCCCTCAAAGAACAGGGAAAAACGATCTTTTTTAACTCCCATATTTTGGCTGACGTGGAACAAATCTGCGATCGCATTGCTTTACTCGCCAGAGGTGAAATTATTTGCACGGGTTCATTGGAAGATATATTAGGACGGGCTGATGTTTATCAGGTGGTGGTGAAAGGGGGTTCACCAAAATCACTCGGCCCTTGGATAGAAGGCTTAAGATTAGAGAATAATTTATGGCATGGTCAACTTAAAGGCGATCCCCAAGACTTTGTTGCCCGTTTAAGCGAAATGGATGCCCAATTGATCACCCTGAATCGGGCGCGGGCTTCATTAGAGGAGTTTTTCATCCGACAACTACGGGAACGAAATATTACTGCAAGTCAGTGATTCAGTGAACAGTTAGCACGATAGGAGTGCAAGCATCTTGCTCGCTATACCAACAACAAAGGAGATCGGTATTGTCTCATTCTTATTTGAGTTAACTATACAAACACCCTGAGATGGGTTACGGCACAAATTAAAAATTATAAGGTTGTCCTATAACTGTCCCTGTGCCTAACCCATCCTACGATATCTAAGGTTTACTAACCTAACAGTGATATTAACTGTTAACTGTTTACAGAAATGGCTTTAATAATAATTCCCTACTTTGCGGTGATGTATCGCCGTTAAACCATCAGGATTAGAGACTCGGCCAGTAGTCACTTTACTATACACAATCCAGTGATCGCTACAGTCCATGCGACTAACGACTTCACACTCTAAATAAGCTAACGCATCCACTAAAATGGGGGAGCCATTGGTAGCCATTTGGATGTTAACCCCAGCAAAGCGATCGGCACCGGGGGGGAATCGTTTGAGAAAATGCTTCATTAAGGGTTGATATTTCCCTTCTTCAAGGATATTCAAGACAAAAGTATCCCCCACTTGCATCAGCGATTCAATTGCCCGATCTTTCGCCACTGCAACCGTAAAACCGGGGGGATCAAAACTCGCTTGTGTCACCCAACTGGCTAACATTGCCCCATTCAGATCACTCTTATTGGCGGTTAAGATGTATAATCCCCCACTAATTCGCCCGATTGCTTGGTCTAAATCACTATCGAGGGATTTTCGCTGTTTAATCTTTTTCGATTGGGTTAAAGCTTGTCCTAAGTCCGTTCCTGACTCTTCACATTCTTGATAAATTCCTTCGTCGGGGGTATCTTTTACCCGTATTGAGGTAAAAGCTTTACGCAGGCCAATTTCCCGTAATTTAATAACAAGGGGATCAATCGGTTCATCATCTCCGCCATAGGACTCAAATAAACCAAAATATTGCTTACTGTTAACCGCAGCTAAGACTGTCCCTAAATTAGTAGTTATTTCTTTATAATACTCTCCTGATAGGGGAGGCATTCCTAGGACAATTCCACTGGCCTGACTCACCATTTCCGTGATATCTTGGGGATCACTAGACTTAAGATCCACCATTTCCACTGCAACGCCAGTTTTGTTAATTCCCTTTGCTAAGGCTTGAGATAAGCGATCGCTATAACCATAATCGGAGATATAAAAGACAATGACGTTGGTTTCTGCCTTGGCTTGGGCTAAACTCCATGTACGGTAGCGTTCTAACAGTTCTTTGACGTTATGGTACAGTAAAGGACCATGACCATTGGCTACGGTGGTAATTTCCCCCAGTTTATCCATGCGTTTCATGGCTGCAATGACCGATCGCGCATTTGGCCCCATTAAACATTCATAATAAAAATGATAATCTGCCTCAATATCGGCTAAGTGTTCATCGTAGAGGTTATTAGAACAATAGTGCATCCCAAACACATCACAGGTAAAGAGGGTGCTGGTTTCCGAGTCGTAGGTTAGCATTGTGTCTGGCCAATGGAGATTCGGCGCACTAACGAATTCCAGAATATGACCCTTTCCTAAGTCTAGGGTATCGCCATTTTTGACGATTATGCGTTCAAAGGGTTGATGAACAAAGTTTTCTAAGAATTGAATGGCAACTTTTGCTCCAACAACGGTTATATGGGGTGCAAGTTCTAGAATATCTTTGGTTAAGCCACTATGATCGGGTTCGGTGTGACTAATGATTAAATAATCAATGGTTTTGGGGTCAATTAATCCTTTTAAGGTATCTAGATATAGCTGACGGAATTTTTCGTGGGAACTATCCACAAGGGCAATTTTATCCCCTTCAATAAGATAGGAATTGTAAGTTGTCCCGTTTTGTAAGCCAAATTCGATGTCAAATCTGTCTCTATCCCAATCTAGGGAACGAATAGCTATGGTATCTTCGCCGATACTGGCGGTTTGCATCGTTAAGCGTTTTTCTGTTTTGATGGGAGTTGCAACCATTCTGATGTCTCCTCCAATGGATTTTTATTATTGTTTCTTATTCTGACACGCAAAGGATCTATCGTGCTGCGTACCATTAAAAATTAGAACGTAATTCCTGATGATTACTTTAAAGATTGCTTATATCAAACACCTTAATGGATAGGGCTATAAATTGGGGTAGGTAAGGTGTCAAGTAACGCTTATTATGGCAAAAATAACTGAGGATCTGAGGAATTAACCTCTAATTCTACCTTTGTCCCTATTTCTAATTGGGTACTAATGGACGTTCTCGCGTGTAATTGATGACCCGAAGCCATAGCGATACAATAACGGTATTCTCGCCCTAAAAATTGCCGATTAATGACGGTAGATGTCCCTGTTTCTTTAGCATATAAATTAATATCTTCTTGTCGTATCATTAATTCCCCTTCTTCGCTATTTTCTTGATGGGACATCATATTACAATCCCAGATCCCAATTTCTGTTTTCCAGCGATCGCCATAACGAAAAGCGGGTAAAAAATTAGCCTGTGTAACGAATTCTGCCACAAATCGGGATGTTGGATGGGTATAAATCTCTTCTGGTGTCCCGATTTGCTCAATCTTACCCTGACGCATTACCGCAATTTTATCAGAAATGGCAAGGGCTTCTTCTTGATCATGGGTAACAAAAACGGCAGAAACCTCGGTTGCTTTGAGAATATTGCGAATTTCCTCCCTTAAACGCTGCCTAACTTGTACGTCTAAATTACTGAGGGGTTCGTCTAGTAAAATTAAATTAGGTTGGGGTGCGAGGGCACGGGCTAAAGCGACTCTCTGCTGTTGTCCGCCGGACAATTCGTGAGGATAACGGCAGTTAAATCCTTCTAAACCCACTAATTGTAAAACTTCTTCAATTCTTGCTTTAATTTGGCTTTTTTTTAACGGTGGGATTTGGGTTTTGAGGCCAAAGGCAAGATTTTCAGCAAGGGTTAAATGGGGAAATAAGGCATAATCTTGGAATACCATGCCTGTTTGACGATTTTCTGGGGTAATAAAGATTCCTTTGCCCGATACCTGTCTTTCTTCTCTAAAAATTGTTCCCTCAGAAGGCTGTTCAAAACCCGCTATCATTCTCAATAGGGTTGTTTTGCCACATCCCGATGACCCTAATAGTCCGAGTAATTCCCCTTTTTCTAAGGAAAAACTGACTTTATCTACCGCAGGAATCGGGTTTTTCGGAAAATACTTGCTTAAGTTCTCAATTGTAAGAATTGGTGGTGTTATCATGAAGTTTACAACAGGCTGAATTGGAAATTCAAGAAATGCTATTAAGGACATTTGAGAATTTCGTCCATCTTGTATTGTAGTTTATCAAGAATTCTTGTCAAGAAATTCTAAATTCTATGCCATCTTCTTCTCAGTTATTACCACCATTTGACTTTATTTTAGGGGTTAAAGGGGCTGAATATAGGGCTATTTCCCACGGATTCGCTCAATCCACTTGTCAAGCTAACTTATTAGCGATTCCTGCTGGATTAATCCCTGTCGGCTCTTTCTTGACACAGCAATTTCAGTTTCTAGACTCTACTAACAAGCTGTCTCAAGGTGTCTTGTTAATGGGATTAAGTGGTGGACTATGGAAGGATTATGCAGTTGGAGAGGGGATTCTTTATCAAGGCTGTGGATATGTTAACTCAGAGGGAGAATGGTCTTATTTAAGGTGCGATTTTAACTTAAATAAGGCACTTACTTCGGTTTTAGGCAACAGGATCAAGTTAGGAAAGGGAATGAGTAGCGATCGCATTATTACTGACAAAATCGAAAAACAAAGATTAGGGAAAAGTTATGATGTTGTTGCGATCGATATGGAGAGTTTTGCGGTATTAGCGTTTTTTCAAGAAAGAGGAATTCCTGTGGCTATTTTACGGGTTATTAGTGATGATGTAACCCAGACTTTACCCGATTTAAGTGCTGTTTTTGATAGTGAAGGAAATTTAAAATCCTTTGTCCTAGCTAAAAAAATGGTACAACAACCTTGGGGAGCAATTCAACTAATTCGTAGTTCTTTAATTGCCCTGAAAAGGTTAAAACAATTTTCAGCAATTATCAATGGACAATTAACAGTAGGTAATTAATTGTTTAATGATTTGACTAAAATATGATAAGCTAGACTTGATTTTCTATTTTAATTTTACTGTTCATGAATTCAGACATAGACACGCTTATTGTTGCTCAAGATGTGGAAAAATGGTATGACAATGGCTTCCACGTTCTCAAAGGCGTTAACCTCACCGTTAATAAGCAAGAAGTGGTTGTGATCATGGGACCTTCTGGGTCTGGAAAATCAACATTTATTCGTACATTTAATGCCCTTGAACCCTATCAAAAAGGCAAAATTATTGTCGATGGAATTCAACTCTCCCATGACCTAAAAAATATAGAAACCATCCGTCGTGAGGTAGGAATGGTCTTTCAACAATTTAATCTTTTTCCCCATTTAACTGTATTAAATAATGTAACTTTAGCTCCTATTTGGGTTCGTCGTTCTCAAAAAGAAAAAGCTCAAGAAACTGCATTACAATTATTAAAAAAAGTTGGTATTTTAGAACAAGCGAATAAATATCCTGGACAATTATCAGGGGGACAACAGCAACGAGTCGCCATTGCTCGCGCCTTAGCAATGCAGCCAAAAATTATGTTATTTGACGAACCTACCTCTGCTTTAGATCCAGAGATGATTAAAGAAGTATTAGATACCATGCGAAATTTAGCTAATTCAGGAATGACAATGGTATGTGTCACTCATGAAGTAGGATTTGCGAGGGAAGTGGCTGATCGGGTCGTTTTTATGGACGATGGAAAAATTGTGGAAATTGCGACTCCAGAGGACTTTTTTAATCATCCAAAAGCAGAAAGAACTCAACAATTTTTATCTCAGATTTTATAGCAGTTATTATTCATTATCTATTCTTACATATCTTCCTAAATCCTATGATAAATTCCCCAATCAACGGTGATAAATACATTAACTTACTAACTGATTTTGGCTTTAAGCGACTCTTTGGTAGCGAACCCCATAAAGCCCTTCTCATTGACTTTTTAAATTCTCTTTTACCGTCCTATCATACCGTAGCCGATATTAGCTATAAAAGCAATGAAAATGTGGGGAATACTGCCCTAGATAGAAAAGCAATCTTTGACCTTTACTGCGAAAGTGAAAAAGGGGAAAAATTTATCGTAGAAATTCAAAAAGCGAAACAAAATTATTTTAAAGATCGCAGCATTTATTATGCCACCTTTCCTATTCAAGAGCAAGCCATTCAAGGAGATTGGAATTATCAACTCTCTTCTGTTTATACCATAGGAATCTTAGATTTTATCTTTGATGACCATAAAAATGATCCAGACTTTTTTCATACGGTAGAATTAAAAAATCAAAACTGTGAAGTTTTTTATGACAAGTTGAAATTTATCTATGTAGAGTTACCTAAATTTCAAAAGACACTGGAAGACTTAGAGACACAGTTTGAGAAATGGCTGTTTTTATTCAGACATTTATCTCAGTTAGATACACCCCCAGAAGAGTTACAAGAAGGCGTTTTTAACCAATTATTTGAACTAGCAGAAATCGCTCAATTTTCCCTCGAAGAACAAAGAGCTTATCAAAACAGTTTAAAATATTATAGAGATTTAAACAATGTAGTAGAAACCTCAAAGCAGGAAGGAATTGAAGAAGGAAAAATACTGGGTAAGGAAGAAGGAATTAAAAACCTACTCCTCAAACAATTATCTAAAAAATTAGGGGATATCCCTAATTTAGTCAAACAACAAATTGATCAATTATCAATGGAGTCTTTAGACACTTTAAGCGAAATATTGTTAGATTTGAATGGTCTTGAAGATTTAATAAACTGGTTAAATAATTACCCAAATTAGGAGTTATCTCTATCTTAACTCAGAAGCTTGAAATCCTTTTTTATCCATCTGATCCTGTAGAAAAAGATGCTTAGAATATGGTGTAGGGACTTACGCAGTGATGCTAACTGTAGAATCAATTCATGAATGAATTGACGCTGTTAAATATGTTAGTTTAATCCACAATTGGTGTAAGTCCTAATATTTTAGTATGAGGTAATAGAGAACATCGAAATTACGCTATACTAGCTCTTGTCATGCTGTAGAAAGAAATTCTTACAATTAGCTTGTGCTTTTCCTATTTCTCTTTAGATTGACACAATTAATTCTACTAACCGACTCAATTTTCAGATTCACAGATGCGTTCAATTTCCCAGTGATCAACATCAATTTCACTGAGTAACGCTGCTAATTTTTCCTTTGCTTCTGCTTCTGATTTAGCCGTAATCGAGAAACTTGCACCAACCAGAATTTGATAGATTTTATCCGGGGTATAGGGTTGAATGGAATGTTTCATAGTAAAAAATCTAGGGTTAGAAAAGTTGAGATACTTTGTTGTTCAGCCTAAGCCTCTTCTTGCATTCTACGATTAATCACTACAAAATCTCAACTTAGTTAAAATTTGATTCACCTCTAAGTGATTCAGATTTATTAGTGATGCAGTCACCTTCATCGTTACGATAGGATGGAAAAGATTATCCCTTAATTGCTATTTTCTGAATCCTACTCACCTTAAAATCTCCTAATTATGCAAAATAACTCTTCTTCTTCTGTTAAGCCCAAATTTCCTAACTTCATTATTGCTAGTGGCTTAATTATGGCTTTATTAGTCTTTCAAGGGATTTATCAAAGTTTTAAACAGCGTTCCCCTCACCTCTCTCCTCATGTTTCCCGTCCCCTTCCTCCTCTGGTAATGGAAGGGGGTGATCCCTATATTCGAGCATTAATGCGGACTATTTCAGCGAGTGAATCAAATGTCTCCCGTCCTTATCACGTTCTCTATGGTGGACAGTATATCAATCAATTAGATACACATCCTGAAAAATGTGTCCCGATTGTGGTTGGCCCTAATGTGGGAAACTGTACAACAGCCGCAGGACGCTATCAGATGTTAAATTTTACATGGTATGATATGGCAAAACGGTATCATCCCAAGCCATCTGGCTTTTTTCGCTGGCGTTCTTACAGTTTTGAACCCCAATATCAAGATAAAGTGGTTTATCGTTGGTTGAAAGATTCTCAAGTGTGGGGAATGGATATTTCTCAACAGCTACAACAGGGTAATATTAATAAGGTTTTAAAACATTTATCGGGAACATGGACTAGTTTAGGTTATGGAATTGAAACCAATAGTATGAGTCGTCATTTACCGAATATTTATCAAAAAATGTTACAAGAAGAGTTAAATAATCAAGGCACTTAAAACGCTTTTTCTAACTTGATTGATGGTAGCTTACTAGGGAAAATTGATGCAATCTACTGTCCAATTTTCCCTTAGATGTTAACTTAATTGCTTCCTCTAAAGACAATATGGGGAAACTTAGTTTGAGCATCCATCATGGAGATACGTTTACCTTGATTCTTCAGTTCTTGCCAAAGATTAATCACCTCTGTCGCTTGATTGAGAACTTGAATTCGATCTGTCTCATCAATCCAGTGTTTTGCTTCTAATTCATCTTTTAATTGTTCCCACGCATCATGACGAGGCCAGAAGAAGTAAGCAGTTAGGGGACTGGTTCCTTTCCCCACAACTTGATCAACTGCGATCGCTACATTTTCATCTAACCAAAGCACTATTAAAATAAACTTTTGATCGGAGGCGATTTCTGTTTCTAATTCGCTGACAGGCATAGTAATTACAACTGTAAAAAGTACAACACTTTATCATATCATATTGAATTGGTCTTGTATCAGTTGGATTGTTTCTCTTACAGTTGTGGCAACTTTGAGTGTTTCAGGGGCAAATTGATGAAAGAATTGGATATTAAGGGAATTATCTGTCAATAAAATCACTGTTTTCCCTGCCTTTAACCCTAGTGCGACCTCAGAGGCTGTTCCTAGCCCCATACCACAAGCAACAATTACATCAGACGATAGCACATTGACATTATTTCTTCCCTGTCCTAAATCGGTTGGAATAACAATATCTACGGATTCAGCAGCCGTTTCGGGGTTATTATCGGGTAAAATGCCAATGGTTAAGCCATTTTTTTCTTTTGCACCCTTATTCACCGCCGCCATCACCCCAGCATTTCTTCCTCCTGTTAATAAAATCCAGCCATTGACGGCAATTAATTGACCTAATTGATAGGCTTGTTCTATTTCAAACAAATTTGCCCCTTGGCCCGGTCCCATGACACCAATTATTGTCTGTCGCACATTTCTCCTCTACCCTTTAGCAAGACGACTAGGAGAACGATAAAAGGGTTTTTTAACTACAATGGCTGGATATAACTTACCTCGGATTTCAATACTCACTTTTTGTCCAACTTTTCCATAATTTCGCGGTAAATAGGCCAATGCGATCGCTTTTTCGACGGTCGGTGCAAGCGTTCCACTGGTGACTTCCCCAACGGTATTGCTATCTATTACTACCGAATATCCGTGACGAGCAATGCCTTTTTCTGTCATTTCCAAGGCTACTAAGCGTCGGGTTAATCCTTCTTCTTTTTGCTTTTCTAAGATATTTCTGCCAATAAATTCGCCTTTTTTGTCTAAATGAACAATCCAACCCAATCCTGCTTCCAATGGAGTCGTATTATCGTTAATATCTTGTCCATAGAGACACATAGCTGCTTCTAATCTTAGGGTGTCTCTTGCCCCTAAACCGCAGGGAATTACCCCTTCAGTGAGTAAGGTTTGCCATAATTTTTGTCCTGCTTCCGCCTTAATCATGATTTCAAAGCCATCCTCTCCTGTATAACCGGTACGGGCAATAAAAGCGGTTTCTCCATATAATTCGGCTTCGAGGTGTTCAAAGGCTTTTAAGGAACTGATATTGGTGTTTAATAAGGTCTGAAGGATGTTAACGGCTTTTACTCCTTGTAGGGCAATTAAAACGTTATCTAAGGATAAATCAGTGAGGTTAAGGGAATTTTCTGGTAAATTTTTGAGAATCCATTCTTTGTCTTTGCGGGTTGTTGCTGCATTAACAATGAGCATTCCTCTTTCTATTCCATTGGTTTGGCCTTGATAATAGAAAATAATATCGTCAATAATCCCGCCTTGGGGGTTTAAAAGGACGGTGTATTGAGCTTTTCCAGCTTCTAAGGGTTCTAAATCAGAAGGAACGAGGGTTTGTAATGTCTGGCGTAGTTTTTTTCCTTCTAGGGCAAATTTGCCCATGTGAGAAATGTCAAACATTCCGACGGATGTACGCACGGCTAAATGTTCATTTTTCAAGCCACTAAATTGAACAGGCATTTCCCAACCTGAAAAGGGGGTTAAACGGGCGTTTTGAGTAACAATTAGGTCATATAAGGGGGTACGTTTTAAATTATTGGCAGTCATTTTAAATTATGAATTATGAATTATTAGATTATAAGTTGTAGGGTTGGCAAACGCAAAAGCCTGTTAGATGTGAGTGAGGCGTGAGGGGTTTGGAGTGGGGAGTGGGGAGTGAGGAGTTGATTGATCTTAACCTTGACAGTTATTGGAAAGATAATCTAAGATTTTCTTAGAAATTTCCTCAGATTTTCTTAGAAAAATCCCTGAAAAGCTTGTCCTATAACAGTTAGAGGTAATCACAATGGGTGATTTTATTCGTTTGAGTTCCCTAGAGATGGAAATTATGACGCTTGTTATAGCTAATGGGAAAACTTATGGCTTAAAAGTGATGGATTTATTGAACAAAGGTAGAAAAGAGAATTATCTGCCTGAAATTCCCTATGGTTCTTTTTATCCTGCTCTGAAAAAGTTACAACGGGAAGGGTTATTAAAAATATCTCAACCAGAGTTAGATAAACGGAAGAAGCATTATGAGGTAACGGGATTAGGAGAGTCAACGTATCGGGTTAATGCCAATTATGAAAGCTGGGTTAATTCTCGACCGACTTTAAGTTTTGACTCTGGTTGAGGTTTGATTTAAGGGGAGGAAAAGAAAATGAAAAATTTATTAAGTAATTATCTTGTTCAAGTTGTATATATTGATCAAGTTTTATCAGATAGTTTACGAACAAGAAAAATCAATAAATTAAAGAAAGGCACCATCAAAAAAATTTAAAAGCAATCCCTGAGTAGGTTTCAGAGATCCCTACTGTCAAACATCTTAATGCGTAGAACCAGAGGAAAAGAGACAGCGAGACAGAATTGCTGAATATTTAATTAAAACCAATTAAGTAAATCGGATTGACTATTAAAGTCTAGCAAAGCAATTCCAAGTTCTTCTAATTGTTCAATAGATAACCCTTTGATGGTTTCTTGCACTGTTTCGGGAATCTCTCCGAAGCGTCGTTGAAGTTGACGCAGGACTAACTTAGCTTCTCCTTGTTGTTCTCCCTCTTCTCTTCCTTCTTCTCTTCCTTCTTGATAAACTTTGGTTTGCTTAAGGTCTTGTAAATCTAGCATGGTTTCTATCTCCTTAGTAGTTTTTAAAGGTAGTTTCTGAATGATAATAGTTTCAATGAGGTTGAGAACATTTTTTTGAGTTAAAGGTTCAATAATCTCTACTTTAGCTTGATTAATCAACAGTTTAGCAGAATTAACCGCCTCCGTTTCATTTTCCACCACTAGCTTGAGAATCCCTAATCCCAAAGAAGGAGGATTCCCTAAGTCTAACTCATCGAGGTAAAAACGTTGTACTCTATCAAGAGATACCATCTCTCGGAATTGATGAAATGGAAGTCTTTCAACTTGACGATTAGGATATATAATAACAATTCGCCAAGGAGAAAGAGGTTGATATTGTCTGAGATAAATAAAGAGTTCGCCAAACAAACGATAATAGAAGTTTTCCTTGGGTTGGAATTGTACTTCTACTAAATAAAAGGGACGCTCATTGTTATCTTGAAAAGGACAATAAAATCCATCAACGGTAAAGGATTGTTCTTTAACTGCTTGAGAGGTAAACTCATACTCATTGACTTGTTCAATCGGTTGATTAATTAGTTCAAAGAATATCTCAGGGAAATCTAAGAAGATTGTGTAAAATAAAGTATCTGTTTTCATATAAATCATTACTGCTCATTAACGATGACCATAACCCTAACACAAGCTCAACAAAGTGCCTTGGATTTTTTGGTAGAAGAATGGCAACTGTCTCCCACCGAACGAGAATGGTTAACTGTGATAGATGCCCGTTCTATCCCTGATGGCTGGTGGTATATTGTAGAACTAGGGGTCAAAGACTTACCTGATAAGTGGATTATTCAAGTGTTTGATGATGGAGAATGCGATCCCTGTTATACCTTCACCTCTCCTTTTTCACAGGAAAATATCAGCGATCACTTAGAGAATTTACCCGAAAAATTGGCCTTAACCCTTCAAGAAGAACGTAAAGGCTATATCTAATGAAATTTTTGCCAGATCCCTAAATCTTCTGGCCGATCCACATCCGCTAATTGAGGTAACAAAACAGTGTTCAAGGAAAGTTGAGCAGCGATCGCTTTTGTCTCTTTCAACACTTCCCCTGTCCCCCAAGTTATCCCTTTGAAAAGTTCAGGAATCCAACGTCGAGTCCCTATTAAATAGTATCCCCCATCTATGGCTGGCCCCAACACCAGATCATGATGGCTTAAGGCTTCAAACCCTTGTCTGAGGATGGTAGGGGTAATCTCAGGACAATCAATACCAATAATCAGAACTTTTTCCCTTCCTTGCTCAAATGCGTTCTGAAACGCAGCAGATAACCGTACTCCTAAGTCTCCTTCTCCTTGGTCAACATAGTCACATTCATTTTGTAACCAAGACTTAACCAGATTTAAAGTCCCCCCAGTATAAAAAATAGCGATTCTTACAGGAAATTCTTGTTGAAGCTGTGTTACAGTCGTCAAGGTATGTTCAGTCATCTGACGCTGCAAATTCGCTGCACCTTGTGCGCTTAATACGGGAATCATACGAGTTTTGGTTTTACCCGCTTCAGGATAACGAGTAAAAATAATGACCAGATGGTGGTTAGACGTAGGAGATAATGCAGTCATATGTAAAGAAGAGGAAGTATAGGTCTATACCAAGATTTTTGTTATCTAAACAGTATTGAACTGGATTGAGCATGAGAACATGATTAGAATGTGTTTTTAAATTGAGAAGAAGTATAGCCTTTCTAAATACTACAGAGGATTTTTGACACTTTATCATTGGATAGAAAAATCCCCTAAACCTTTATAGGTAGAGGGTAAGCAGGTAGCTTGACAAACTATATATTAAATAATTCTTAAAACGCATAATGGGACGAAGATCACAGGTAGCATGTGACGGCGATCGCTTCTTTATCGCAGCAGTCCATCCTATGATTTAACTGTCCCTGAAAGAGTAAAGTTGTTAGCAAAGCTATTTCTAGGAGATAGTGATGCTCTATACAGCACAAATCTACTTATTTGTCTGATTCTTCGTATTTTCGAGGACTATACAAATAATGTCCGTTATGGGGAATCGGAAATACTGGACCATCCCACGATGTAGTTTACCAGTACAGAAGCGTCCCTTCAGGCGCACAACGGTTGAGTTGTTGACCACACGAATTGAGGATCTTGACAAACTGCTTTTACACGGTAAGTCAAAGCATAAAACTCCGTAAAAATATGGATTTTTTTCCGACTTATCGGGTTCGATTCTCGTGTTTTTTCTGATTACTATTCCTTGATTTCTAGTAAAAAGGAGTATGAGTTATTGTATAGAACCTGTTTTTCTTACTTATTTTTACCTAAGAAAAATTAACTTCTGTGATTTCTCGTTGATGTAATCTCGATTCTTAAATTGTCATTCAAGTCGCCAAAAAATCATGTCTTGTAAAGGAAAATTAATAGCTTTCATCTATTTTTTAGGCAAAAACAATAGATGAAAAGCTAAAGATAACTAGGGTAACTCCACTTAGTTCTTAACTTGGACGAAAATACATAGGTTTATTTAAAAATATATAAAATTCTTTTTAAAAAGTATTAAAAGCCCAAAGGAAATCAGTGATTTTACGGTTTTCTTTTTAAAGTTTTGCCATAGAAAATAGAGGTAAATTAATGAAAATTTTACACGAATCCACCCGCTAAAATCCATCCACTCAAACTGAGGATATTATTATGTCCACCAACATCACCAACTTCTCCAATGGATTAGAAACTATCGAGAATTCTGGCTTGCTGCAACCATTTAACGCTTTAATCCAAACCATCAAAGAACTTTTTGCTGTAGAATCTACGGATTCAACCTCTGTTACTGCTCAGTTCGTCGAAACGCTACAAGATTTTGTAGCAGACGTTACCATAAATCCCACTGAATCCGAAGTTTTTAATGAATCTGTTGAACAGATCATTAGGAACGTGGAAAGTACGTTGCAATCATTGGTCAGCGACCCGATATCAGTATCGGACACAGCAGAACAACTTACAGAAAGTCTTGTTGCGTTTGTGGAATCTGTCGCGATAACGGAAACAATACCCAACACACTTACCACAGAAAGTCCTGTTGCATTTGTGCAGTCTGTCACCATAACGGAAACAACACCCGATACGCTGACAACCCTTGCTAATAATACGGATCAAGGAATAACGGTTTCAGTCTTGAACACATCTGATTCTTCCGATGGGATTCAAGATAACTCTGCTATCTTTCTAACAGGAACAACCTACGGAAACTATGACTTTAATGATCCCGGTGGTGAGGGTAAAAAGAATGATGATGATGGTTTTTTCTTTGATGATGATTTTTCCTCTACTGACACAGAATCTAGTTCTTTAATTGGTTTAGATGAATTTCGCGAAGACTCACGGTTTTCTGGCATCGATGGGACAGGATATTCTGTCGTTGTGTTAGACACAGGAATTGACCTTGATCATCCCTTCTTTGGCGAAGATGCTGATGGGGATGGAGTCAGCGATCGCATTGTCTATTCCTATGATTTTGCCGATGGTGATGCAGATGCCAGTGACTATAATAATCATGGATCAAATGTCTCTAGTATTATTGGTGGGTCTTATACCAGTTCAAATTATAGCTATTCTGGTGTTGCGTCTAATGTCAACATTATCCATCTCAAAGTTTTCAAAGATAGTGGTTCAGGAAGCTTTAGCTATTTGGCGGACGCTATAGAATGGGTGACAGAGAATGTGGATACCTACAATATTGTCAGTGTTAATATGTCTTTGGGGACAAGTAGCAATTTTTCTACCTCACTAACTTATAGCTATAAGAGCTTTTCCGATAATATTCAATCTTTAGCAATTGATCATGACGTTATTGTTACGACATCTGCTGGAAATCGTTACTATACCTACCAAGAAGAAGGGGTTTCCTATCCTGCCGCCGATCCTTATACCATTGGAGTTGGTGCAGTTTATGATTCTGATTCTAACTATTCTTGGACTTACAGCAGTGGCGCAAAAACTTCTGGGGGTACTACGGCGGGTCAAATTACTCCTTTCTCCCAACGACACATGGAAGAAGGTAGCACAACCGAAGAAACGGTAACCGATAGTTTAACTGAAATTTTCGCCCCTGGCGCACCCGTGACAGGTGCAAGCAAAAACGGTGGACTGACAACAATGCACGGAACTAGCCAAGCTGCACCAACCATTGCAGGGGTTGTCGTTTTAGCGCAACAATTGGCAGAAGAAAAATTAGGTCGTCGTTTAACCTTTGCGGAAATAGAAACCTTACTCTATGACACAGGGACTGATATTTATGACGGAGATGATGAAAACGATAATGTAAGCAATACGGGAGAAACTTATAAATTAGTAAACATGGTGAAATTAGGGGAAGCTATCCTTGATATGGCTTCTGATAATAGTTCTCCTGTTGCTCAAGACGCTACGTTTAGCCTTAATGAAGATAATACGTTATCTAACCAAGTGTCTGCCACAGATGCAGATGGTGATACCTTAACTTATAGCTTAACCAGCGATGGAGATGTGAGTAACGGAACGTTAACCTTAAATTCTGATGGTACGTTCACTTATACCCCTGATACGGACTTTTATGGTAGCGATAGCTTTACCTATGAAGTTAGTGATGGTAACGATGGTACAGATACAGCAACGGTTAACTTAACCATTGCAGGGGTTAATGATGCGCCTGTGACCCAAAATGCTACGTTTAGCCTTAACGAAGATACTACGTTATCAGACCAAGTGTCTGCCACAGATGTAGAGGGTGATACCTTAACTTATAGCTTAACCAGCGATGGAGATGTGAGTAATGGCACATTAACCTTAAATTCCGATGGTACGTTCACTTATACCCCTGATACGGACTTTTATGGTAGCGATAGCTTTACCTATGAAGTTAGTGATGGTAACGGTGGCACAGATACAGCAACGGTTAACTTAACCATTGAAGCCGTTGAGGAAAATACCATTCTTCAATTCCAAGACTACACAATTCAAAGTTTTGATGATAAGCAAGATGAAGGTAGCTATCAAATCAGTGATAACAATGAATTAACCTTGATAGGTAATGCTTGGAAAGCCATCGACTTTACCACAACCATTACGGCTAATACGGTTCTAAGATTGGACTTTAATAGTAGTGCTGTCGGTGAAATTCAGGGTATTCTCTTTGACGACAACTTAGAATTTGATGGCCAAGGAGATAAACCATACCTCTTCCAAGTCGCAGGAACTCAAAATTGGGGCGTTCAAGATTCTGCTTATGCTTATGAGATTAATTCAGGTTGGCAGACCATTGAAATTGAAGTGGGATCATACTTCACAGGAACCTTCGACTATCTTGTTTTTGTCAATGATGATGATAAGGCCAGCAACGGTACGGGTATAAGTCAGTTCACCAATCTCACTTTTTACGAAAATATTGATGTTAGTTCTGAAAACACAACGGGGATAAGCAATCCTCAAGTAGATACCTTAGTGGGTAATAATGGCACAAATAAGTGGGTATTAGGCACAGCCACAGACCTCTATTACAATGAACATGGTATGGAAGATTATGCCGAAATTCAAAACTTTGACGTTGCTAAAGATGTGATTCAACTACAAGGAAGTGCAGATAGCTATCATACCAGTGTGCTTTCTGAATGGGGAATGGGGATCTTCCATACTGCAACCGATGAACTCATTGGCGTTATTGAAGGAGAATCATCCGTTGACCTAAACGATTCGGCATTTGTCTATGTTTAACCGCTTTTTCAGGAGTTTGAGTAAATTTGAGTAAAAATATAGGGGTAAAGGAACAACAAACCTTTACCCCCTTATTTATTAATTGATTAGCTTTTACTAAAAGCGGATCTCTCTGGTGGGAGGAGGGGCTGCGGGACGGACGTAATTAGGATTTTCAAAAACAGAGGTTTCGTAGGGATTCGGTAAATCTCTAGTGCGAATAATGGGATGTGCGGTTTGTTGTTCCATCATATCGTCATAAACCGTGTTAAATAACTCAGCATCATCAGCAATCATCGTATCCATAAAGGAATTTTGCCAATGTCGCCAACCAAAGATTTTATTGGCTTGACCTGAAAGATTCGTTATGTCCCAAAAACGTCCTGTATCGTTAAAAAATGCCCGATTAATCATGTCTTGGCTGCTAATTCCTATGGGTTCGTTCGTAGCAGGGGGAACAGTGACAGGTGTTCCCTGTTCTCGTAGGCGGCTTTCTAACGCTTCTAAACAGGAATTGAGTCCAGCTGCGAATTCGTTGCGGCTTAAGGGGCGATCGCCACGGTACGTCCGATCAGGATAGCCTTCGATACAGCCATATCCTTCTACAAGGTTGCGTAAGGCTTCATAAGACCAATTTTCGGGAGATACATCCTGCAATTGAGTAATACTATTAACTTGAGCAAGGGTTGCCCGATCAGGAGAATATTGGTATTGGGTAAGTCGATAGTCATTGGCTCTAACATGGGGGATATTTAGGGTAGCAAACCCAAGGATTAGAGCAGTAAATATGGGAAAACGTCCACTAAAACTGAAATTCATTAAATAAACTCCTCACGAATATGATAGGGGGAATGATGCAGGGCGAAAAGCCGTGATCAAGACCGTCTCAGTTTATTGATTGATGGGATTTAGCTCAATTCTAGCGGAAAATTCCTGACTCAGCTATCTCTTGCCCGATGGAAATTAATCAAAAAGGGACGCTGTATAGGAACGTCCCTAAGACTGTTTTTTGATGAAGATTCAGCCGATGCGGCTAAGTATTAAGCAACAAGGAGATTTATCCTTACATAAACTGAGGCCGATGACGAATCAAATTGAGAAATTCCTCACGGGTTTTTTGATCCTCTTGGAAAATACCACTCATCGAGCTAGTCACCGTCCAAGAACCGGGTTTTTCTACCCCTCGCATCACCATACACATATGACTAGCTTCCATTACCACTGCAACCCCTTGAGGATCAAGAATCTCCTGAATGGCTTCAGAAATTTGTCGGGTTAAGCGTTCTTGTACTTGCAGACGACGGGCATACATATCGACGATTCTTGCTAATTTGCTCAATCCCACCACCTTTTGATTGGGGATATAGGCAACGTGAGCTTGCCCCATAAAAGGCAACATATGATGCTCACAAAGGCTAAAAAAGGTAATATCCCGTACTAATACCATTTCGCTATGGCCTTCATCAAAAATCGCCCCATTGACTAGCTCTTCTAAAGACTGGGAGTAGCCTTGGGTCAGAAATTGCATGGCTTCAGCCACCCGTTTTGGGGTTTTTAAGAGTCCTTCTCGCTCTGGATCTTCACCCACTGCTTCTAGCATGGTTCTTACGGCCACCATCATCTTTTCCTTGCTTTCTTCAGATGTACCATAAGTTTGTGCCTGTTGACCTGCGTGAGTATTACGATCAGGACGAGCCGTTACCCGTTCGGTGAGGTTAGGACTTAAAAGAGATGAGCCATTACCATTGGAGACAAATGATGCACCATTGGATGAATTGGTGCGATTAGAACCGTTAGCAGAAATTGTTGACATAAGGTTAAAGTAATTGCTTGAATTTGGGTTATGTGGTGCTATGCACAAGGTAAGGAACAAGGGGCAGAAGAAAGCTATGATTGCGTTTTAGGCTTTATTAATTAATGTCAAATACCTTACTTTCTACTGCTATAGCGTGCCAGCACTGGGGGTGATCGTCATTTCTTCAATGACGGCTTCGGCGGGAAGGAGGATTGCATGAAGAATGGCTTTTGCGACTAAATCAGGGGTTAGCATGACACTGCGATCAAAGTCCGCCTGAACGGTTTGTGTGTCCCAAATCGGCGTGTTAACAGCACCGGGGGTAATAATGGTGACACGAATGCCATTTGCTCGTTCTTCTGCGGCTAAAATCTTGGATAAAGTAACTAAACCCACTTTACTGATGCTGTAAGCTCCCCATTCTGGAAAAGCATTCTGAGTGGCGACGGAGGAGACATTGACAATCATTCCTTGTCCTCTTTGTCGCATGGTGGGTAAAACACCTTGGACACACTGAAAAATACTGGTTAAGTTCAGATCCATGACGTTTTGCCAGTCTGACAAGGATGTATTCTGCAAAAGATTGGTGTAACCCATTCCTGCATTGTTGATTAAAATATCGATTTCCCCAAAATCCTCTATTATTTTCTCAATATGGGGAACAATGGTTTCTAATTGGCTTAAATCTAGGGGATAAGCTTTTGCTTTTACGCCAACCCCTTCAGCAGCAGCGACCACTGCATCTAACCTCTGTTGGGAACGACCGATCAAGGCTACATTGATTCCAGCTTTGGCTAGAATAAGTGCCGTCTCTCGACCAATTCCGCTACTTGCACCAGTGATAATTGCTTGACGTGGGTGGGAAGAAACAGTCATGATATGGGTCAATAGAGCAAAAGGTCGAAACTTGGTATTGAACGCTAGGCGTCTTAGACTTTTCTACTGATAGACGGCACTTTCAATCACCTTTCCTATTCTTACATGAATGGGCTTTACTGCAAAATTCTTCCAAGGTAGCAGAAAAGTGACTCAATAAAATCCTCTTTACAAAACTTTATCTTATAGAATTATAACATTAGTTTGTGATCACTGGTAACTTAGAGGATGAGGATGTGGGAGAAGTTGAATTCCAGCAATCGTTCATAACCACCTAGCAATCGTTCATAACCATCGAGCAATTGTTAATCATTGACTGTCAGAACATACTTTATAAAGCTAAGAAAGGTCTAAGGGATGAGTGATCACTATCTCTTATAAATCACGCTTTCATTGAATGCTATTCTTAATTTCTCTATTTTAAGCACTCAAATCTCTGTAGAAATCCTTTAAGGCTATAAACTTTAACTAAAGATAGGGGGGCATTTTTATGATTTATCATCTATAATTCATAACTTATCCAAACATTCTTCAAACTGACCCATCTGGCGGAATTTCTCATATCTTTCATCCCGACGTTGTTGGGGAGTCAGAGCGGTTAAGACATCAAGATGGTTAATTAAGGCTTCCTTTAAAAGAGATGTGGCTTCTAAAGGATCATTATGGGCTGCTCCAGCAGGTTCTGCTACAATATCATCAATAATCGCTAATTTCTTTAAATCTTTGGCGGTAATTTTCAAAGCGATCGCAGCTTTATCCGCTTTCTTCGCATCTTTCCACAAAATCGCTGCACAAGCTTCGGGAGTCGCCACAGTATATACAGAATGCTCTAACATTAACACCCGATCGCCGACTCCGATACCTAATGCTCCCCCAGATCCCCCTTCTCCAATGACGGTACAAACAATAGGAACATCGAAACTAAACATTTGGCGCAAATTATAGGCGATCGCTTCTCCTTGCCCTAATTTTTCGGCTTCTACCCCCGGAAATGCCCCCGGTGTATCGATGAAGGTCAAAATCGGCATATTAAAACGATTAGCGTGTTCCATTAGTCGGATCGCTTTACGGTATCCCCCCGGTGAAGCCATACCAAAGTTCCGTGCTACATTGTCTTTGGTATCTCGTCCTTTTTGGTGTCCCATCACCATAACAGGTTTACCTTTAAGACGAGCAACCCCTCCCACTAATGCGGGATCATCATATCCACCCCGATCCCCGTGTAGTTCAAACCAATCATCACAAATTCCCTGAATATAGTCTAAAGTACTAGGACGACGGGGATGACGAGCCACTTGTAACCGTTGGGATGGGGTTAGGGTACTAAAAATCTCACGACGCAGTTGTACGGAGCGTTTTTCTAGCTGTTTGACCTGTTCTGAGACATCGACGTTATTTTCCTCAGCCAGTTTACGAATTTGTTGAATTTGCTCTTCTAACTCATAGAGGGGTTTTTCAAATTCCAACAGGAAGGGACGACGTTCAGATGCGGCCATAATGGTTGAGAATGGGTTTAATGATTTAGCAACCTTTTAGCGTAACAATCTTTTTCCCTGTTGACAAGTTAAATCGTTGATTTTTAATTTTCACTTTAACTTTTTTGCAAAAGATTCACGCCATGAATCAGATAATGCTTCGATAGAAAGAATTTCTTTAATTTTTTCTTGATTATCAGATTCAAAGTACAGTAAACGGACGGCTTGATCAACGGTAATTTGTTTGTTGTTTGCTTCTAATAATTCAATAGAGTTTCCCTTTTTTACCATTCCTTCCTGTAAGACTTTAACGTAAAATCCTGTTCTACGACTCTTTAAAAATTTTTGAGGAAACTTAGAATCCTCTAAACGAATCCCTAATTTAAAACAGGGAATTCTGGGTTGTGTGACTTGAATAATTGCCTCTCCTATTTTAAAAGTATCCCCAATATTAACTTGGGTATCTAACATTTCAGTCACGGTAAAGTTTTCCCCAAACAATCCGAATTCAAGATAATCTCGTTGCAGAATCCCTTGCCAATAGGGATAATAATCGTAAGAATAAATATAAACAGCTTTATCTGAACCACCATGATTTTCTAAATCAGCTTGTCCATCTCCCTCTAAATTCAGTTGACTTAATCTTACAGGATGATCAATTGGGGTTTTAAAGATACCTGTCGTTGTTGTTTTATTTTGATAGGATACCGTTTTAGGAAGTCCTACGTTAAGGGAAAGAAGTTTAGTCATAGATAGTTAATAGTTAACAGTGATAACAGTGAACAGTTAACAGTTGTTAGTTAGAAAATGTTGGCAGAATAAGGACTTTTACTGGTTTAAGCAATCGGTCAATTCATCATTTATAAGTTATCTTTGTCTTCTGCAACGGTTTCTGAACTTTTCTTGGTTTCTGTAACATTAGGAGTAATTGTTGGAGGGGTATAAGCTTCGATTACTGTTTCTGCTTCGTTATCAGAAATATAAGGTTCAAAATCAAGAAGATTATTGTCTATGGTGTCTTCTAAAGATTCAGAAGTTTCTGTTTCATCTATTTTCCCTTCTAAGTCTTCGAGAATATCATCAAGGGGATCTTCCTCAGATATTTCTTTAGTGGTGGTATCAGTCATGGCGATCGCTTCTTCTTCTACAAGAATTTCTTCACCCGTAGGGGTAGATACAACAATCGGGGTTGAGTCTTCTTGTACTTCTGTTATCTCTTCAGTGGTGGTATCAGTCATGGCGATCGCTTCTTCTTCTACAAAAATTTCTTCACCCGTAGGAGTAGATACAACCATCGGAGTTGAGTCTTCTTGTACTTCTGTTATCTCTTCAGAGGTGGTATCAGTCATGGCGATCGCTTCTTCTTCTACAAAAATTTCTTCACCCGTAGGAGTAGATACAACCATCAGAGTTGAGTCTTCCTTGTTTTCCGTTGGTTTAGCAGGAGAAGATGGAGTTTCTGGGGATTCTTCAGCGTTAGGAGCAACCACAGGGGCTTTTTTGCCAGAGAAACGCCCTTTAAACCATGAGATAACAGAAAATTCTTTTTGATCGAGGGCTTGATCAGGATTAGCGATCGCACGACGTAAACGAATCGTTTGCCAACCAAAGGATAAAACAAGGGCGACAGCAGCCCCTTGGCCAAGTAAAACGCTTCCTTTAATCTGTCCCGCACAAATCCAGAGAATTAGGGCATAAAATAAGCCAACCCCACTCCAAAGAAAATCATCTTGTCGATGGATATCTCGTGCGAAAAAGGCCGATAAATACAGATATAAACTGGCAAGGGTAAGGGCGATCGCTAGAAAATAGGCCAACATAAAATCGGTTCTCCTTTGGTTATCTGTTACCATTGTGGGGCAATTTGTCCCTTTTTGCAGACTTTCGTGATTAATAATTCTTGGTGAAGTTTAAACACTTGTTAACCTTATCCTAGAAGCGGACGATCTAGAATAACCAAACATTACTAATAAGCATCCATCTTATGAGTCTGAAGATTTATTTTTTACGACACGGTGAAACCACATCTAGCCAAACAGGGACTTATTGTGGTCGTTTAGACATCCATTTAACCCCTGAAGGGAGGAAAATGGCGGAAGATTTTGCTCAAAGTTATCAAAATGTACCTTGGACAGCAATTTATGCGAGTCCTCTACAACGGACGCTAGAAACAGTCACACCTCTGTGTCATTTGGTAGGAATGGAACCTCAATTACGAGAAGGTTTAAAAGAAATTGCTTATGGAAAATGGGAAGGAAAAACGCCAAATGAAGTGAATACAGAGTTTCACGACGAATATGTACGCTGGTTAGCTGATCCGGGCTGGAATGCGCCAACAGGGGGAGAAAAGGGAATTGATATTGCAAGACGCAGTTCAGAAGTATTAGAAGAAATTGAACAAGGATACGAGACAGGAAATGTATTAGTAGTGTCTCACAAGTCAACGATCCGCATTATGCTATGTTCTTTACTGGGAATTGATATTGGACGATTTCGTGATCGCATTGGAATGCCCGTTGCTTCAGTTACGATTGTGGAAATAGCAGCCCATGGCCCTCTGGTTCATATTATGGGTGATCGTTCCCATTTAAGCGAAATTTTACGCCAACGTTACGGAACTTGACAATTTATCCCATTCTGTTTTGTTTAAGATAGAATGAATCCCAACTTAACTCCATTTTGCTGCTATGTTACTGCGATCGCAATTTCGTTATCGAGGACGAAAATCTCAAAAATCTTCTTTTCTTCCGCCTCTAGACTGGCTATTATTACTTTTAGTCACAGGATTAACAGGATTGAGTGGTTTATTAATCCGTAGTAGTGAACTCCATAACGGAATAGTCGATTGGCGACAACATTGGCTATTTGGCTTAGTTGGATTAGTAATGACGGCGATTATCACCCGTTTACCCTACGAAAAGCTTTTAAAGTGGCATTGGATTACTTATACCCTAACTAATGTTTCCCTATTAGCCGTAATTGCGATTGGGGTAACAGCTAACGGGGCGCAAAGTTGGATTAATATCGGTATTTTTAATGTACAACCATCAGAATTTGCGAAAGTTGGTTTAATTATTAGTTTAGCTGCTATTTTACACGATAAACCTGCTAGCTATATCCCGGTTGTCCTGCAAGCATTAGGGATTGCTGCTGTTCCTTGGTTACTTATTATGGCACAACCTGACTTGGGAACAGGGTTAGTGTTTGCTGCAATTACTCTTGGAATGCTTTACTGGGCAAACATGAGCTTAGGATGGGTGATTTTAATGATTTCTCCCCTTATTTCTGCCATTATATTTAATTTGTTTTTGCCAGCGTGGATTATCTGGGCAATGGGAATGGGTGTGATCGCATGGTTAACCCTTCCGTGGCGTTGGATAAGTACCCTTGTAGTAATGGGAGTGAGTTTTGCATCAGGTCAATTAAGCGGCATTTTATGGGGTTTATTAAAGGATTACCAAAAGGATCGCTTGACTTTGTTCCTTAATCCTGAAAAAAATCCACTAGGCGGCGGTTATCAACTAATTCAGTCCCGTATCGCCATTGGTTCAGGGGAAATGTGGGGACGGGGACTTTTCCACGGAAGTCAAACCCAATTAAATTTTATTCCCGAACAGCATACGGACTTTATTTTCTCCGTTGCAGGGGAAGAATTAGGCTTTGTGGGGGCGATGGCGGTTGTTTTTGCCTTTTGGCTGATTTGCTTCCGTTTAGTGATGATTGCTAAACAATCTAGGGATAATTTTGGGTCTTTATTGGCGATCGGTGTATTATCAATGATTGCCTTTCAGGTAGTCGTTAATGTGAGTATGACGGTAGGATTAGCTCCGATTACAGGCATTCCTTTACCTTGGATGAGTTATGGTCGTTCAGCGT
Source organism: Microcystaceae cyanobacterium (assembly GCA_051439375.1). GTDB lineage: Bacteria > Cyanobacteriota > Cyanobacteriia > Cyanobacteriales > Microcystaceae > JBGTGT01. The sequence continues at coordinate 7,377 of JBFRWB010000245.1, read as the reverse complement.
TACTAACGAACTTTATTGCGGTAGGATTAGTGGAAGCTGTGGCTTATTGCCGACCAAAGAAATCAAGAGGAAGTATTTAATAGGAATTCTGCCCAAAGCTTAAGGCTGTTCCCCTTACTTCTGTCTTTAATTGACCTTTTTCATAAGCAATCTGTCCCCCGACAATGGTGTAAATTGGCCATCCTGTTAAGTCCCATCCCTCAAAAGGACTCCAACCGCATTTACTAACAACTTCTTCCCTTAAAACAGGACGATAATTCTCTAAATCAACCAAGACTAAATCCGCATCGTATCCTTCTTGAATTAGTCCCTTATTTGGTATTTGATAAGCCTTAGCCGGTGCAGTGGACATCCAATTAGAAACCTGTGCAACCGTACATTTTCCTTGTTTGGCTTGGGTTAACATCAAAGGTAAAGAAGTCTCTACCCCCGGCATTCCCGATGGAGAATTGGGGTAATCTTTGGCTTTTTCTTCCAAAGTATGAGGCGCATGATCCGTGGCAATAAAATCAATGACCCCATCTAATAAAGCTTGCCATAAAACCGTATTATTTTCAGGAGATTTAAGGGGGGGATTCATCTGCGCCAACGTGCCAATTTTACTGTAAATTTCTGTATTCAACAATAAATGCTGAGGCGTTACTTCAACGGTTACCCAAGGCGGTTTTTCATGACGTAAGTATTCCGCTTCAACCCCTGTAGATAAATGGAGAATATGCAGACGACGCTGATATTTTTTAGACAGTTTAATCGCCAACTTAGTCGCATTTAACGCAGTGGTTTCATCCTGAATTTGGGAATGAATCGCAGGATCACTGATCCCAGCAAATTGCTTACGTCTTTCAATAATACGGGCTTGATCTTCTGCATGAACCGCAATTAAACGGCTTCCTGTGGCAAAAATCGGCTCAATTTCGGCTTCTCGACTCACCAATAACGCCCCATGGGATGATCCCATAAAAATCTTAATGCCACAAGCTGGATGGGCGGTGTTTAAATCAGGTAAATTCTCTGGGGTTGCACCAATAAAAAAGCCATAATTAACCAGACATTTTTGGGAAGCGCGGTGTAACTTATCGTCTAATGTGGCTTGAGTAGTGGTTAATGGGCGTGTATTGGGCATTTCAAGGAAAGAAGTGACTCCCCCCTTAGCACAGGCACAACTAGCGGTAAAAAGGTCTTCTTTATGCTCTAACCCCGGTTCACGAAAATGAACTTGGGGATCAATAACACCGGGTAACAAAGTTAAGCCCTGAGCATCTATGATGGGAATGGATGGGTCATCAAGGGAGATATTAGGCGCAATTTGTTCGATTTTACCCTGATTCAGTAAGACATCCCCTGTCAAAAACGTTCCATCGGGTAATAAAATGTCCGCTTGACGAATTAGCAATGGATGAGTCATAGTCAGAAAACGTTAAAATAATTCTTATGATTTAATCATCTCATCGGACTGAATCTCGTTAAACTAAAGCATAACGATTTGTAATGTTCCTTGTCCCAACTTTTTCTTACCAGCCACTATGACGCGAAGCTTAAATCAAAAACCTCAATCTCAAAAACCCCCAACCCCCGAAAACCCCGTGGTTGAAATCGTGAAAACCTTAGCAATGGCGGGAATTCTCGCATTTGGGATTCGTACTTTTGTCGCAGAGGCGCGTTATATTCCTTCCTCATCCATGGAACCCACTCTCGAAATTAATGATCGCCTCATCATTGAAAAAGTTAGCTATCATTTCCAAGATCCTAAACGGGGAGATGTGGTCGTTTTCAGCCCCACTCAAGCGTTAAGAGCGCAAAATTTTAAAGATGCCTTTATAAAACGGGTGATTGGTCTGCCGGGGGATGAAGTGTTAGTAAGAGAAGGCCAAGTCTATGTCAACGATAAACTAATTCAAGAAAAATATATTGCTCAACCTCCTGATTATAATTATGGTCCAGTGGTTGTTCCCGAAGATAGTTACCTTGTTTTAGGGGATAACCGCAATAATAGTTACGATTCTCACTACTGGGGCTATGTTCCCCGTCAAAACTTAATTGGAAAAGCATTTGTGCGTTTTTGGCCCCTGAATCGTATGGGGCCTTTAGATGAACAACCCCTTTATCCTGAAACAGTCGATACCCCAACAGCAAACACAGTCCCTGCAACCCCTTAGAGTACAGGTGTTAAAAGGCTAGGGAAGTAACAGAAGATTATTCCTTAACAGTCCCTAGGCGCAGAGAGAGTGCTTTATAATTAAGGGTAGTTTTCCTTAAATTCTACATTTTACATTCTTAATTCTCAATTCTTTATGACCGACCCTATTTTTGGGCAAGTGATCACCGCAATGGTCACGCCCCTTGATACAGAAGGTAATATTAATTATCCATTGGCTGAAAAATTAGCGGTTCATTTACTAGAAAATGGTAGCGATGGACTGGTTGTTTGTGGAACAACAGGGGAGTCTCCCACCCTAACCTACGAAGAAGAACACGAATTATTTAAGGTTATTCGGCAAGCAGTAGGAAATAAAGCCAAGATAATTGTGGGAACGGGGTCAAACTGCACCAGAGAAGCCATCGAGGCTACTCAGAAGGCATCTGAACTGCAAATTGATGGATCATTGCAAGTTGTTCCCTATTACAACAAACCCTCCCAAAAAGGACTGTATGAACACTTCAGAGCGATCGCCCAAGCCTGTCCTGATGTTCCTATCATGCTGTACAATGTCCCCAGTCGCACGGGACAAAATTTATTGCCAGAAACGGTGATACAATTGGCAGAAGTTGATAACATAGTGGCGATTAAAGAAGCCAGTGGCATTTTAGACCAAGCCGGACAAATTCGCCGTAAAACCCCTGCTGAATTCGCTATTTACTCTGGGGATGATAGCATTACCTTACCCATTCTCTCCATCGGTGGTGTTGGGGTTGTTAGTGTGGCCAGCCATTTGGTAGGTCGCCAAATGAAGCAAATGATTGAGTCTTTCGTTAGTGGTAAGGTAGAAGAGGCTAGAGAGATTCATTTAGGGCTGTTTCCTCTATTTAAAGCCCTCTTTTGTACGACTAACCCCGTTCCTGTCAAAGCAGCGTTAGAATTAGTTGGTTGGCCAGTGGGTAATGGCCGTTTACCCCTTCCGACCATTTCTCCCGAAGAAAAAAATCTGTTAGAATCAGTGCTGAAAGATTTGTCCTTATTGTAGATTCAAGGTACAATAAATCAGCCATTGGTTTTAGACTTGTCTTAATTATTTACTGTTTGAAAATCTCTGTCCCTATTTGGTAGGATAAACTGCTAAAACTACCCATGATATTAACGGTTCGTGATTCTTTCCCTATGAAACTTTGAACGCTTTTTAAGCTTCCTGATTAACTAGGATTAAAAATAAAATCGGCTTCCAAGAAAACAATAAAAACCACCTTAAAAGCTGGGTTTAATCTACCACAAAAGCGAGGACTCCTCATTGCTAAATCTTAAATTTGTACCTGATTAAATTAGGACTGAAAAGTTTTTCCGTTGACCCAATAAATGGCTAGACAAACTTAGTGTTAGCCAATTCTTTCTAAATCACTTAACAAGTGATTGATTTACCAAACACTCATTAACCATTCTGGAGGAAAATGACTCAAACAAACGCTCAATCAACCCTAAAAATTACCCCTCTTGGTGGACTGCACGAAATTGGGAAAAATACCTGTGTCTTTGAATACGAAGACGAAATCATGCTACTAGATGCAGGAATTGGCTTTCCTAGCGATGATATGCACGGTATCAATGTTGTTTTGCCCGATATGACTTACCTGCGGGAAAATCACCATAAGATCAAGGGTATGATCGTCACCCACGGTCACGAAGATCACATCGGTGGTATTGCTTACCATCTCAAACAATTTGAAATTCCCATTATTCACGGGCCACGACTGGCAATGGCACTATTAGGGGATAAATTAGAAGAAGCGGGACTTTTAGCACGGACTAAGATAAATACCGTCCTTCCTCGTGATATGGTGCGGGTTGGCAAGAATTTTCTTGTTGAATTTATCCGCAATACCCACTCCATTTGTGACAGTTTCTGTGTTGCGATTCACACTCCCCTTGGTGTTGTCATTCATAGCGGAGATTTTAAATTTGATTTTACCCCAATGGACGGGGAAACCTTTGATGTACAACGGTTAGCTGAACATGGAGAAAAAGGCGTTCTCTGTCTCCTCAGTGACTCCACTAACGCCGAAGTATCGGGTCATACCCCATCAGAAAGTTCAGTAATGCCCAATATGGAGCGTGTTTTCCAACAAACCAAAGGAAGGCTAATGGTAACGACCTTTGCCTCCTCTGTTCACCGCCTCAATATTGTATTACAACTAGCACAAAAATACGGGCGCAAAGTGGCGGTTGTTGGACGTTCCATGCTAAACGTCATCGCCCATTGTCGTAACCTTGGCTACCTGAAATGTCCTGATAATCTCTTTGTTCCTCTCAAAGCCTTAAAAAATCTGCCCGATGAACAAACGGTGATTTTAACCACTGGATCTCAAGGTGAACCCTTAGCTGCGATGACTCGTATTTCTAATGGTGAACACCCCCACATTAAGGTACGTCAGGGAGATACCATCGTCTTTTCCGCTAACCCCATTCCGGGTAATACCATTGCTGTAGTTAATACAATTGACCGCCTAATGATGCAGGGGGCAAATGTAGTCTATGGTCGTAGTCAGGGCATTCACGTTTCTGGCCACGGGGCGCAAGAAGACCACAAATTAATGTTAGCCCTCACCAAACCGAAATTCTTCATGCCAGTCCATGGAGAACATCGGATGTTGATTAAACACGCTCAGACAGGGCAAAATATGGGCGTTCCTGCTGAGAATATCGTTATCGTTGACAATGGGGATCAGGTAGGGTTAACCCTTGATAGCATCAGTATTATCGATCAAGTCCCATCTGGTATTGAATTGGTTGATCAAGCGGGTATTGTCCACGAACACGTTATGGAGGAAAGACAGCAATTGGCGCAAGATGGGGTTATTGTTGTGTCGGGTGTGGTAGATCATGCAGGAAAACTACAAGGTAAGCCCGATATTAACCTCAGAGGGGTCGTAACCAATGTTGAGCGATCGCTGTTAAACCAACTGATTATTCGTGCTATTGAACGAGGGCTAGAGGACGAATGGAGCAATTTCAGCGACTTTAGCAACGAATATCCTAAAGTTAACTGGAAAGGACTGCAAAGTGAACTAGAAATGTCAGTGCAACGTCTAGTTCGCCGAGAATTAAGAAGTAACTCTCTTGTAATTGTACTACTGCAAATGCCCAAAGCCTTAGCGACGGCGACAAATAGCACCAATAGTAATGGTAACGGCGCAAATGGCAGCCCAACGAGCAGTACAAAATCTGTAGAAGGTAAGACAACTCCTGTCAGAACATACCGACGGAAACGTTCTACTGCTTCTGCGGTATCTTAATCTAATTCGCTTTTTCTCTTATATTTGATGGGAGAATTAACAATTAGCATTGTTTTAAACTAAGTTTATGTAGGGGTGTTGTTTGCAATGCCCCTATTTAATGAAGTCGGAAGTATAATGATTTACCTAAATTATCTAATTTTCAAACACAACAATTAGATCAGGTAAAAGCAGGTTATTTAAACTTACAAAGTTATGATGCGATCACAGAAAATATTGTAAAATTGAGTAATCTTATTTTAGCTCAATAGTTTCAGGTAATTAACTTAGGAGTTTAGAGATTCCGCCTTCTACGACAGCGTTCTGAGCAGTATTTCACCTCATCCCAGCAATTTGCCCACTTTTTGCGCCAAGTAAAAGAAAGACCACAAACAGGACAAATTTTACTGGGTAAATCAGATTTGCGACGTTGACGAGCCATTGTTCTTCGTTGATAGGTATTATCATTTTATAGTTTTACACATTTTTCATAAACCAATCAACTAATACCTGAGTCATTTGAGAATCTAAAGGTCTTTTCATTGCTTGTATAAAGTCTTCATCGGGATCGCCGAGTCTTCGGAAACTATGATCTAATCCTGATAAAATGTGGGTTGTTACCTGATTATTATTTGATGCAACTAAAGCCTTTTCCGTCAATAATGCTTCTGTATAAGGGGTGTTATGATCTAACTCGCCATGCAGCAATAAAACGGGGCATTTAACTTGACTCACAAATTGAGAGGGAGGATACTCTAAATGTTGTCTAAAAAGGATAGGATTATATTTTTTAGACCAACTTTCATGTCCCCTTTTAAAATGAGTTTTCCCCTGTTTAACTTGTTGCCACAGAAGATCCATTTCCTTATAACCCCAATACATCATGGGGAGGGTTTGTTTAAGTTTATCAATTTTGGGCGGATCTAATTTTAAAAATTCTTGTGCTTGCCAGCGTAAAACCGTTTCCAAATTATTATAAATGCCCCCTTGCCAAATGTATCCTGATAAGTCAGGGGTTTCTGATGCTAAGATAAGGGCAAGATAAGCTCCTTCGCTTTGTCCTAACACATAAGTTTTAGTCGCATCAATTTCAGATAAAGTTCTTAACCATTGTAAAGCTGATCGGGCATCATCTAGGAAGTCTAAAAGACTGGCTGTATCAAAATTGCCTTCACTTTCCCCTGACCCTCTTTTATCATAACGAAAGGTAGCAATCCCCATATTTTCGAGTAGCTTTGCTTCATCTTTAAATAAATTTCTCTGAGGAAGGGGAACAGGAAACCAATCGGTATTTGAATTATCAAGATTACCATCACGGGTTTGAGGAAAAGACCCCCCAATAAATAAACAAATAGGGGGTTTTTGATCGGTTTGAGGAAGGGTTAATGTGCCACGAATTTTGCAAGTATCTTTAGCAACAAAATAAGTATCTTTTTCCATTTTTCAATCTAAGAAAGAGTTATTTATTTAAGAAAATTCCAATCCCATTATGGACTCTAGCAGCAGTAACAGGTGATCGATCAATTAATTGTCCCCCTAATGCTAAAGAAGTGGAACTTCCTCCATCTAAATTTAACGCATCTACTGCACCCATGCGTTGTAAAAGTTGAGCAAATTCGTCTAAACTTGCTCCTTTTCCTCCAATACGATGATGAACCGCTACAATCATTAAATTTCCCCGTCGATCCACTGCGATCGCACTACGAGAGGCTTTTTGGGCTTGAAAGGCTTTGCTAAACTTCTCGGCTTGACTATTTAAGACAATCCGATTACTTTGCAATAACAAGGGACCTGCCCCAATAATATGGGGAAATTTGCCCATCTCTGGCGGACTGGTTTGTTCAGCTAAGGTTAAGGTAGTCCCGATGGGAAAAGCAGATAAAGCAACGGCATTTTTACGAATTACAATTAAATAACCATCCCTTGGTATGGTAAAACGTAATGTTCCTGCTTTAT
>JBFRWB010000244.1:0-21649 GCA_051439375.1 Microcystaceae cyanobacterium | reverse complement strand
TACTCACTCCTTTGAGTTTGGCGGCCTCAGAAATGGATAGTAACTTACTCATTCCACTATAATAGCTTATAAAGTGAGTAAGTTTAGTTAACTTTAGTTAAGTTTTTTGGAGCAGTAGTCAAACCCTGTCGAATTGAGTTCCTCGCAGTATAATGTAGGCATTAAGACTAAGTTAAGAGAAGCCTAAGAAAATTGGTACTGCTAACAGAGCGTCCCCTAACCCATTTCTTCCAAGGGAAGATTCACTCCTTACCCAACGGGTTATCCGTGGTTCATCAATATATTCCTACTACCCCTGTTGTCGTTGCAGATGTGTGGATTAGGGGAGGTGCGATCGCTGAACCTGCTCAATGGACAGGAATGGCACATTTCCTCGAACACATGATTTTTAAAGGCAGCAAAGACATCGCACCGGGGGTTTTCGACCATATTATTGAAAATTTAGGGGGAATAACCAATGCAGCCACCAGCCACGATTACGTTCATTATTATTTGACCATTGCGGCTCGTTATCTTCCTGATACATTGCCCTATTTAGGAGAAATCCTGCTACAAGCAGCGATCCCCGATGGGGAATTTATGAGAGAAAGGGAAGTCGTTTGTGAGGAAATTCGTGCTAGCACCGACGATCCTGACTGGTTAGCCTTCAAGGCCTTGTGTGAAAGCTTATATCAGCATCATCCTTACGGAAACTCAGTTTTAGGCGAAGAATCACAACTAGCTACCTATACTCCTAATCAAATGCGCTGTTTCCATCGTACCTACTATCAACCTCAAAATATGAGTGTGGTGGTGGTTGGGGGAATCGAGGAAGAAATAGCTCTTAATTTGGTTAATCAAGCCTTTTCTGACTTTCATGTCCCTTCAGAATGTCCTCCCACGACGATAGAGGCTGAACCGCCCTTAATCAACCGACGAAGCACCCAGTTGTTTCTTCCTCGTTTGGAAATGGCGCGGTTACTGATGGGATGGGTGGGGCCAGGAATAGATCAGATTGAGGAAGGATTTGGTTTAGATGTGATAGCAGCTTTATTAACTGGGGGAAGAAATGCCCGTTTAGTACAAGAATTGAGAGAAGATAAGCAATTAGTCATAGATATTGATAGCAGTTTTTCCTTGCAACGAGATTCGAGTTTATTTACCATTAGCGTATGGTTAGCTCCTGATAGGACGGAAGCAGTAGAACAGATAATCTGCGATCGCCTTTACGAGTTACAAACAACCCTTGTGACTTCTGAAGAATTAGCCAAAGTACAACGAATGTTGTGTCATGATTATATTTTTTCAACCGAGACACCTGGCCAACTCGCAGGATTATATGGTTACTATCACACCCTTGCATCAGCAGAGTTATCCACCGTCTATCCGACAGCGATTCGCCAGATTCAACCAGAAGATATCCAATTATTAGCTAATCGCTATCTATCGCCAGAATTTTACGCTATTACCACCCTAAAACCTTGTTAGCTTAAGTTCTAGTTTAATCATTGAATTGAATCTTTGACAGACGACTAATCTTAACCCAACCATGTGGGAAAGGCGAAATTGATTATACAATGCAAAGTAAACAGGGAAATAGCAAAACGCCTGATCTTCTAAATCCCTGACTCCCTCAATCCTGTCATATGTCTTCCCCTCTTGTTCCTGATCGTTCCCTTTATCACCTGACTCAACAGCAAACCCCATCACCTCAGTCCTTTAACGTTAAGGTGAAAACTTTTCAGGTATTGGTGAGGACACTCGTTGGTTTTTTAAGCAAACAATCGATTCAAGCGACATTATGGGTAAAATTGCCCCAAACACCGCAATGGTTAGGAGACATTGAAACTTATCATCAACAGGGACTCTCAGAGGAAATTTATTTGTGTCAAGTGAGTAAGGGACAATCTTTTCCCGCTAAAACCAGTCCCCCGCCCCCAGAATCCCCTAATTCTCGCTTAGTTCCCATCTCATTAGAAGCCAGTTCTCAATTAAAACGGGAATATTTTCTGATTATTCTTTCTCCTCAATTTTGCTGTCTTTTACTAGGGGTGAAACAACCCAATCTCACCAAAGAAACAGGTAGTAAAGTCCCGTTGCTAAAATTGGTCTATGATTTTAGTCCCCATGTGATTGAAACAGTGATTGATGCGATTAAACAGGGAATTACTATCACCGATAATACGCCTGAGTCCCTTTTATTAGATACTGCTGCTAATTACCCCCTTCCTTCCTCTCCCCAAGGAGACTTAATGGGAATTCTTTTACGTCAGCAAATTCAACAAATGGAAACCGTTGTCAAAGAAGAAGGAATTGATATTGGACTTAATCTAGCCGCAGGCAGACTTTCCCCAATGATAACTTTTGATGAAGCCTTTACCCAAGGGTTTACACGGGAATTAAGCGTTCCTTTAACGAATTTAAAAACTGCTCTCAGTCTATTAAAAACCATGCAGCACAAACGGGAACAGAGAGGGCGTTATATTGAAATGTTACAACAGCATTGTGATAAACAAAATGCCCTTCTCTCTGGGGTACAAAGTTTAATTCAACTCAATCAACCTGTGACAGAAACGGAGTTATCCGTAAAACTCGAAGAGGTTATTCCGGGAATTGTCAGTACCTATCAACCTTTAGCCGAAGAAAAGGGGATTTTTCTGGGTTATACAATTTCTGCTGGCCTTCCACCTGTAGCCTGTCCGTTACAATGGTTAAGACAAATTCTCAGAAATTTAATTGATAATAGCCTTAAATTTACCCCGTCCGAGGGTCGGATTCAAGTAAAAGCAGAACTAAAAAATGAGATAGTCCTTTTAACCGTGAGTGACACAGGAATAGGAATTGACAGTAGTGATTTACCTAAAATTTACCAAAGTTTTTATCAGGGACGAAATGCGGTAACAGAAGAAACCGTTGGAGTTGGCCTTGGGTTAACCCTTGTTAAATCTCTTGTAGAAGCTTGTGGTGGCGCAATTAATGTATCTAGTCAACCCAAAAAAGGGGCGGTGTTTACCCTAACTTTACCGATGGTAAGTAATGAATAATCAGTGAACAGTTAACCGTGGGCAGTAATGAGTATAATAGCTACATCTTATTAAATTAGGACATTTAAGCTAAAAGGAGAATTTTGATCCGACTCCAAAAAGTGAATTTTCTCCCTACTCCCTACTCCCTTGCAGTCTTCACATATCAATTTAGATGATGAACAGCTTAACCCTCTTGATGCGATCGCTTATTTATTTCTCCCTAACGTTTCTCAGTTTAACAACGTCTGTTAAGGCTGAACCCATCCCCAATAATAATCTTGATCTGAGTCCCGAAATCATCGAAGAAAGTCCCACTTTACAAAGATGGATGGAAGATGCGCCGAATGTGTTAGAAGAAATTAGAAATGATCCGAGTTTTCGCCCTCGTTTCCGTTTAGGCTATTCCCTTTTTCCTTCATCCCATCACCGTAGTGGTTTAAATGTTGGCGTGGAAGATATTTTAATTGATCAAAGTTCTTTTGCAGTGCGAGGCGACTATCATACGGACTTTAATCAGCGTCACTCAGGGGGAATTGATCTACAATATTATGTCTTGCCCTTGGGGAGTTATATTAACGTTACACCTATTATTGGCTATCGCTATTTTGGCACAGCTAATTACAGTAGTGATGGCTTAAATTTAGGCGGTAAATTAATTTTACCCTTGTCTCGTAATGGGGCAGGAGATATTACCCTGATGCAAACTTTTATTTCCCCCGGTGGTAGGAATGAGGTAGGGGTTTCTACCCTTTCAGTTGGCTATGCAGTCACAGAAAATATGAGACTTTCAACGGATATTCAAAAGGAAAACTCACGGGTTAAAAAGGACAGCAGAGTCGGAATTGTTTTAGAATGGATGCCTTAAATAGATAAATTTCTATATAAGTGATGATTAGGTACAATTAAGAAAGATAATTTTGAGTTAGCTATTATGTCCTTAGAAGAACTTCGTCAGAAAGTCCAAAAACTCGCTTTAGCCTATCAAGAAAAAGGAGATGCAACCGGATGGTTTGAAACCCTCTATCAACAAGCACAAGGTAATAGTTCCCAAATTCCTTGGGCAAAATTAATCCCCCATCCTTCCTTACAAAATTGGCTAAATACGACCTCGATTGTCGAAAATAAGACGGCATTAGTTATCGGTTGTGGTTTAGGGGATGATGCAGAAGCTTTAGCACAAAAAGGCTATTCTGTCAAGGCATTTGATATTTCCCCATCGGCGATCGCATGGTGTCATCAGCGTTTTCCTGATTCAACGGTTAACTATCAGGTGGCTAATTTATTAGATTTAGACAAAGATTGGTTAGGAAAATTTGATTTTATCTTTGAATGTCGTACCATTCAAGCCTTACCCTTAGAAATGCGTTCAGCGGTGATTAAAGCGATCACACCTTTACTTTCTCCCAAGGGAATTTTAATGGTTATTACTCGTCTGAGGGAGAATGAAGATTCCCCATCTGGCCCTCCTTGGCCGTTATCTGAAGGGGAATTAAAGCAATTTGTACAATTAGGCTTACAAGAAACTGAAAGAACCCCTTATGTTGATCCGAATAATCTAACTGTTCGACAGGTCTGTATTATTTATCATTCATAAGAATGGATGAATAACATAGAGAGATTGACCTTATCTTAGTCCTAAACGGCAACTAATCGAGTGGGTTGAATGGGTTGGGAAGCAGCAGGAGGACGAATTGATGTCACCTTAGCTGTTTTTTTTCCACTATTTTTAGGAATAATGGGGAAGGCTAAAAATTTAGGATCAAGCATCTCAGTATAGTTTTGCATGATCATAGAACAGGCTTTAACAAATGCAATAATCCATTCTCTTGCATCTTCTAATTGTTCACTAGACAAAGGGGTGTTTTGAACGCCAATATAGGTAACGTTACTTGACTCATCAATATCGAACTCATTAACCCAATCTGTCTTAGGTTTCGAGGATTTCCAATAACGAACTGTCATTGTTTTTCCTAAATAACGTTGACCCGTTTCCATGAGATGGTTCAACATTTTAACCAGTGCTTCAATCGTGACTTGAACCTCTGCTGGATGATTGATAACATTAGATATATCCCCATTGCTTTTCTCTTCTACCTCACCATTTATTGTATTTATATTTTCTTCTTTTTGAGAAACTTGAGGGGATTGTTCCTGTTTCATTTGATCAGCCAAGATTAACCCTAATTTCTTAATATTAACGGTATGATCAAACTGGGTTTTGTCATCATATATTGCATTCGTTAATTTAGCACCTGTTAGTTGCGTTCCATTAAAATAAGCACCTTGCAGTAAAGCCTTTTCTAAATTTCCTCTGGTTAAGTAAGCCCCGCTTAAGTAAGCATTTTGCAAATCAGCACTCGTTAAATTTGCTTTAATCAAATAAGTTTTTACTAATGAGGCATTCGTTAGAATGGCATTTTCTAGATTAGCCCCTGTTAAGTCTGCTTCATTAAAATACGCATCCCTTAAATCAGCCCCACTCAAATCCACATCCCGCAAATTTGTATAACTAAAATCTGCGCCTTGTAGGTTAGCATTCTTTAAATTTAAACCATGTAAATCTTCTCGACGAAGTTGAAGATTGGGAAAGTCTCTTTGACCAGCATTATATTGATTTTGGATTTCAGTTGCGGTACTACTTAGCATAGGTTTGTCCTTGGAAAAAATTAATTACAGTAGATGATTCAAAAAACAATGGCAATCTGTTCTTCACATAACCTATTATTAATGTTTTTATCAAAACTGACCATGTAAACTATCACTATTTTTAGGTGATGTTTATCACTTTTATCCGTAAAAACCGCTAAGTGGGGGGGGAACAAAAAACAGGGAATGGGGAACTTAAAATTTATTACCTATTTTCCCATCTCCACCGACCAATTTAGATGCTTAACAGCTTATATCATCCCCCAACTTGGAATATTAATAATGTAAATGTTAATCTATGTTAACTAGATTGATTTTGGAATGGTCGATAATGAAAACCTTAAAAAAACGCCACTGGCTAGAAATTGCAGAGTATCTTAGTTTAATCGGTGTCTTAATCACATTAATAACTGCCACTTTTACAAAAGTATGGATAATTCCCCTTTTCTTGATTTTTGTGTCCCTATTGATCAATTTACTCAATCGGTGGCGACTCGAATCATTGCAGCGTAAACGACTCTCAGCAATGGGAAAACAACTACATCAGCAGGTTTTAGAAGATATTCAAGCATTACCCACTCCATCTCCCCCTTCTCCCCTTCCTTCCCCTGTAAACAGCCTAGATGAGTCAGCGTTAGGAATTGTCAGTGATAGCTTGGGGAGTATTGAACAATCGATCAAAACTATTATTCAATATCTTAATACCCATGCTTTACCAGAGCGAATGGATAGATTAGAATCTCTAAGCGAGCAATTGCGCTCAGAAGTCGCTAAAATCATTGGTAGAGACAATTTTACTGTTAATTCAGCCGTTTCTAGCCCTACTCCTTCAGAAAATTTGGCACTGGAATCTCATTCTTCTCCCGTTTCCTCTTCTCCTTCCCCCCCCAATTGGCAACTTTATCGTACTTTTAGAGATCATGAAGGAGCAGTTTCTTGTTTAAGTTTAATCATCAGCGATCGCCCCTATTTAATTAGTGGTAGTTGGGATCAACAGGTTAAACTATGGGATATAGAATCTGAAACCCTAAAAATGGGCGTTATTGCCCATTCTCAGGGACTTATTTCCCTTGCCGTCAGCCATAGAGAAAATCAGACCCTTTTAGCCACAGGAAGCTTTGATCAAACCATTAAACTGTGGTCAATCGAAAATTTAAGGAGTGAACAACCAGAACTAAGCCTAAAACGCACCTTAACTGCCCATACAGGCTCAATTCATGACTTGTCTATTCTAGACAACCTATTAGTGAGTGGAAGCTACGATCAAACAGTCAAACAATGGGATCTCTTGACAGGAGACATGATTGCGAGTTCTTTGGATGAGTCTGGGGCAATTTATAGAGCATCTATCGATAAATCGGGAACTTTTATAGCAAGTGGCGGTGGTGATGGTAAAATTTGCCTTTGGAAACCGAATAATGGGGAATTATTGGCTTATTTAACGGGGAATCTTTCTTCTGTTGAAGCGATCGCAATTAGTCCCGATAGTCATACCCTAGCAGGGGGATGTGTGGATGGGAAGATTAGAATTTGGTCAATAAATTTGGATAATTTACCTCAATCAGCAAATATTCAACCAATTCAGGCGTTAAATGCCCATGATGGCCATGTTAAAGCCCTTTGTTTTAGTCCCGATGGACAATTTCTTTACAGTGGGGGGGCGGATGGCTACGTTCGTATATGGCATTCTAGCAGTGATATCCCTTTGCAAACCTTAAAAAGTGATGATAAAGAACGACAAGATGCTATTTTATCCTTATTTTTAAGCCAAGAAGGCAGTTATCTCGCTACGGGAAACAGTCGAGGTGTGATCACCCTTTGGCAAGTTGGCAAGATGTAGTTTCCCTAAGATCCTTCTCTGTATGCTTGCTCGTAATAAGATAATGTTAAGTTTATTGACGGAATCGCTTTCTGTAACAAATGATACAGAATTTTATGATATAACTATTAGTAGAGGATAATTAATCAATGTATTACTTAACTTTTTGCAATCGGAGGACTGAATGATGTCTATGGAAAATCAAGCTCGCACTTTAATGCACCGTCATCACCATCAAATTAAACATCGTCAACAATCTTTGTTAAGTCGTGCTGCTGCTGAAATTGGCGTTGATGTAGATCAAGATTATTGGACTAATATTCAAGGAAAACCGCAATCAAGTTTCCGTGATAGTTATGATCGTAGTAATGCATCCTTAAGTTAGTGCTTTATCGAATCCTAATAGAATTTATAATTAAGGGGTATTCTTCTTGTAGAAGCGTACCCCAATTTTTACAATTATCTTTAATTATGAATCAATCCGTTAGTCAGAATTTACTGGATTTAATGACTCAGCCGCTCACTTTTGCTGAGTATATGAATTTGGTTCTTTACCATCCCCAATATGGTTATTATTCATCAGGAAAGGTCGTCATTGGTTCTCAAGGGGATTATTTTACCGCTTCTTCATTAGGCTCAGACTTTGGCGAATTATTGGCTCAACAATTGGTTGAAATGTGGCATCATTTAGAACAACCCAACCCTTTTTATTTAGTGGAAATGGGGGCTGGAAATGGCAACTTGGCTAAGGATATTTTAACTTACTTACGACAAAATCAATTGTTGAAACTTGATGCTGTAGAATATGTTATTATTGAGACTTCTTCTGCTTTAATAAATAAGCAAAAGGAGACATTACAAGATTTATTAAATGATAAAATTAAGATTACTTGGAAAAAATGGTCAGATATTCCTGCTAACTTTTTGGTGGGTTGTCTGTTTAGTAACGAACTGCTTGATGCTTTTCCTGTCCATCGTTTAACGGTCAACAATAAAGAAATCAAAGAAATTTATGTAACTGCTCACAAGGAAAAATTAATAGAAATTACGGGAGAGCTATCAACGCCTAAATTATTAGACTATTTTAATTTAATCGAAATAGATTTGTTAAATAAGAACTACCCAGATGGTTACACAACAGAAGTTAATTTAGCTGCCTTAGATTGGTTATCACAAGTTTATCAAAAACTAAAAAAAGGTTATCTAATTACAATTGATTATGGTTATCCTGCAATAAAGTATTATCATCCTCAACGGTATCAAGGAACATTAAACTGTTATTATCGCCACCGTCACCATCATAATCCTTATGTTAACCTCGGAGAACAAGATATAACGGCTCATGTTGATTTTACCGCTATAGAAAAACAGGGTCAATTATTAGGATTAGAAACCATTGGGCTTACGCAACAAGGACTGTTTTTAATGAGCTTAGGACTAGGAAATAAATTACAAGAATTATCTCAAGGACACTTTGGACTTGCAGAGATTATGCAGCGTCGAGATCACTTACATCAATTAATTGATCCAACAGGATTAGGTGGATTTCAAGTTATAATCCAAGGCAAAGAATTATCATTACAAGAAAAAGAATTAACGGGACTAAAGCATCCTTCACCCTAAACTATTATTTTATTATCTTTAAAATTTATAATTTCTATGACGATTACCTTCAACCAATCTTTAGACAACCTACGTCAACAACTGCGTCGTGGCCAACGTCGTTTAGCAGACTGGGATGGGGGACAAATGGCCGTTTCTGCGGTTCCGGGGTCAGGAAAATCCCATAGTCTCTCCGTAGCAGCAGCAATCGCTATTATCCGTCATCAACTACACCCTCGTAAGCAATTAGTTATTGTTACTTATACCCGTTCAGCCGCCGCAGCCATTAAGGCGAAAATTAAAGAACGACTTAAAGAATTAAACCGACCACAAGCAGGCTTTATGGTACAAACCTTACATGGGTTAGCCTTGCAAATTTCCAGTCGTTATCCTAATTTATCAGGGATTGATTTAGAAAACGCCACCATTGTGATTCCCACCCCTAGCCATCGTATCATCCGTACTTGTGTCGAAAAATGGATCAAAGATAATATTCCCCTTTATCAAATCTTATTAGAAGGGGTGCAATTTGATGGAGAAGAAACGGAAAGATTACGCCGTCAGTCAGTGTTAAGAACCGAGGTTTTACCCAGTTTAGCTCATATTATTATTCGAGAGGCAAAAAGTTCGGGACTGTATCCAGAAGATATTAAAACCTTAAGTCAAAATAGTAACGATCCCTATCAAATTTTAGCGATCGCATCTGGATTATACGAAACTTATCAAACTTTAATGAAGGTGCGGAACTTTATTGATTATGATGAAATGATTTTAGCAGCCTTAAGAGTCTTAGAAAAGGCAGAAATTCGACAATATTGGCAACAACAAATCTTTGCTGTATTTGAAGATGAAGCCCAAGATTCGAGTCCTTTGCAAGAACAATTAATATCTTGTTTAGCCATTAATCCTGAAACAAAAAAATCTAATTTAATCAGAGTTGGCGATCCCAACCAAGCCATTAATTCTACCTTTACTCCGGCAGATCCCGTTTACTTTAACTACTTTTGTGAAACCTGCGATCGTAAAGACAAACTAGCCACAATAGATCAAGCAGGAAGAAGTAATATTACTATTATCAAAGCAGCCAATTTAATGTTAGAATGGGTTAATAACCGTTGGCAAAATCAAACAAAAAAAGACCCAATTAACGCCCTTTCCCTTCCTTTTCGTCTGCAAACCATTAACCCCGTTGATAAAGGAGATCCTCAACCCAATGCAAATCCTGATGCAGTGGGGAAAGGACTCGAAATTTATACCCCAAAAGACATTTATCAAACCGTTGAATTAATTGGTAACAGAGTGATTCAACTATTTGCAGACAATCCCCAAACCAATGCAGCCATTTTAGTTAGGGAAAATCGTCAAGGGCGTTTTTTAACAGACCAATTAGATTATCTGAAACGGGAACATAATATCCCTGTTTATGATGTTAATGAAGCCCATCGCTTCTCTAAAATTCCCTTAGAAATTCTACGGTTATTACAATTTATTGATCGTCCCCATTCCCCAGATTATTTAAAAGCAGCCTTAGAAATTCTAGAACAGAGAGATTTAATTCCCGCCCAAGACTTAAATGCTTTAGCCACCTATCCTGAACAATTCCTCTATCCCACATCCTTACAAGATGAGGCGAAAAAACCCGTTAAACTCGCTCAAAAATATTGCTGTAATTTACTTAAAGCAAAGATAGAATTACCCCAGTATCAACTCATTCCCTTTTTAGGAATGACCTTAAAATATACAGGAGGAGAATTAGCAACCGTACAGAAATTATCAGAAAGATTAAACCAGCAAATAAAAAGGAATAGTTCCTTAAAAAATACAATTACCGCCCTAAACGATCTGGTTGCTTCAGAAAACTTTGAAGCAGTAGAAGAAGACAGCGATGATTATTATACCCGCCCCGGTCAATTAACCATTATTACCATGCACAAAGCCAAAGGGTTAGACTGGGATTATGTGTTTCTTCCCTTCCTTCATAAAGATGTTTTACCCGGCAATCTTTGGACTCCAACCTCTGCCAAATTCTTAGGGGAGTTCACCCTTGCAGAAGTCGCCCGCGCTCAAATTCGGTCTGCTATTCACCATCAACATATTAATCCAGAAATGCCCTATAAAATGCCCGAACCAATGGATGCGTGGAAGGAAGCAGAAAGACTAAAAGAAGCCGAAGAATATCGATTATTATATGTGGCAATGACGCGAGCCAAACGATTATTATGGATGTCAGCGGCACAAAAAGCCCCTTTTCGCTGGAATACATTTCGCAGTGAAGGAATAGGCAATTTACAATTTAAAGAAGCTTGTCCTGTTATTCCTTTATTAAGTCGGCAATTTCCTCATAATATTCTTTCAATCTCATCAATAATGAGTTAGAATTCTAGGAATGTTTAAAGTCCCCCCTCTGTTCTGATAGGGGCTATTCAAAGGATCACCTGTAAACTCAGAAAAATATGGCTTTGCTTACCACTGGACAAGGATTTATTCGCAGTTTAGAGAAAAATGGCGCAGTCGCTGTTTATGCTCCTCTAGAGGGCGGTTTTGAAGGCAGATATCAACGCCGCTTGCGTGCAAAAGGTTACACAACCCTTTCCTTAACAGGACGAGGATTAGGAGATTTAAGTGCTTATTTGATGGATTTCCACGGTGTTCGTCCTCCCCATCTAGGAAAAAAGAATATCGGACAGGATGCAGCCGTTGGCCCTGTCTATTTTGTACCTCCTATTGCAGTCTCTCAACTAGAGAACTTACCCCCTCAGTCTAAAGGGTTAGTATTATGGATTATAGAAGGGTTTATTCTCTCTCGTACAGAAATGCAATATTTAATCAATTTACCTCAACAAGAACCTCGTCTTAAAGTGGTTCTAGAATTGGGAGGAGAACGGTATTTTCGTTGGCAACCATTAGCTGAAGTGTTGGCCGCAGCTTAGACATTGGGAAAATCTTAGGAAAATAAAGGGGACAACTCGTGATTTTTTTAACCTTTCACTGAGTTGCCCCATTTTTGTGTTTTTACCTATTTATTCTTGGTATTAATCATCATTAGAGGACTGTCCAAAACCTAATCCTGCAAAGCCAAAGAACAATAACCCGATAACAGCAGCCGGTTCAGGAACAGATTGAGTTTCCACTTCATCATCACCCACAGGATCTTCATCGGTCGAAGCAGATAAAAATTCACTATCTGAGGATGTAACTCTCGGATCGGGGAGAGTTGTTAAGGGTTCTACTAACATCTGAACCCTTGATAATCCCCCCACTCCTCTGTCACAAGTGTCTTGGGGGTTTTCCCCATCATCCCAACCAATGGTAAAGTTCCCATTGATTTGTTGTGCTTGATCAATTCCTAGATCAATAAATGGAACGATAAGCTCGTTGCTATCAACGTCCCCAATGGATTGACTATTTGAGACGAAAGCATTAACTGTTCCTTGACTATCAGACAAGAAACTTTCATCATTGTTGTTATCAATAATGCTAGTGATACGCAATCGGGTATCAGTTCCCGTGTCAACTCTTATCCCTGAACTACTATCATTTTTCCGACAAAATGATGTCTCAACCTGAGTAAAGAGCTTGAGTCCCTCAATGGATATTACGTCCGTATCATTTCTATCTGTGTCAACAGTCTCATCAAAGAAGGGTTGTAGGGAAGGATTAACATTGGGGTCATCATCGTAGAGCTTTAGCGTAGCATCACCATTTGTATCATTGTAGAGCCACTCGAAGAAGATACGATTACCAATATTTCTACCATTAGGCCAATTAAAATCTGCTTCTATCAAGGGTCTGTCGTTTCTTCTTTTGTTTCTGAAAGCGGATTCCCAATCCCCCGATCCCTTTCGTCCGATCCTTGTGAATAAATCAAAATCTGCTTTGCTAAAGACAGCAATTTCTAAATCTAGAGAAAAGGCAGTGTCATCCACCTCACCTCGTTCTGTATTTACAAAATCCTCGATTTCAAAGAGAAAAGGTGGAAATTCAAGTCCCGCAGTAGATTGGATTACAAAGGCTAACTCTGATTCTGCATTGGGGACTCCTGCTACCCCCTCGCTAATAATCTCCTCTAGACGAGCCGTGAGATTATTCGATGTACGAGGAAATGGCGTTAGTCCCGAAAAATCCGCACCAATTGAGCCAGTAAATAAGTTAGTAGAATCTAACTGGTCATCGATGCCATCATTGCCAAAGAAGTTATCGAAGGTGAAATTGGGATCGTTTTCATCCCAATCATCTAGGGTTTCTCTGGCTCGCAGAGAGGTCACCCGAAACGCAGGAAAATTGGTCGGCCGAGAAACAGAGGGGTCAGGGTTGGTGCTATTCGGGTTATCTGGGTTATCCGATGATTGAAAGCCTAACAGATTAGCACTTGTTACTGTAAGAAAGGCAAAATCCTCATCATCTAGCTCGTCACTAAGTGTCTGAATAACATCTGTTAAATCAAATTTTAAGAAGGCAAGCTGAGTCCCTCCCCCGGTCTGCCCGGTAGAAATATAGTTATTATTATTAGTCTCCAAGGTATTACAGTTGATTGTGCCTTGGTTAGAATCTAGATAACAATCTTGAGTTGGAGTATCAAAGTTAAATGACCAAGTTTCAAACGCTTGGGCTGAAGGAATATAAGCGGCCAGGAGTCCCATAGCAAGACCCCCCGTAAGGGTCGCTGAAGACAAAGAAGATTTCATGAAACTATACCTCATACACACTTTAAAAAATAAAGGGATAAAAACCAATGTTTTTCAGGGAAATTATAAGTTAAATTAACATTATTGCTGAGGTTACCCACAATTCAGGTTAAATAATGGTTGACCAAGCAGCACTGAACATTATAGCGATTATGACAAATTTGAAAAATTTTTTTAAAGAATCATTTAGATTCTCGTAAAGAAAATTCATAAACTTCAACATTATGTTAATAGTTATCAACCTCTATGGGGACAGCGGTTTTGATGTCATGAAACCTTAAAATGAGAGTTGCTGTTGTTAAGGAGTAAACATGACGAACATTGCATTTATCGGTTTAGGCGTAATGGGAAGTCCCATGGCCAGTAACCTTGTCAAAGCGGGATATGAGGTTATCGGCTGGAATCGAACCCCAAACCGTCCTCTCGTCCAGCAAGCTGCCCAAGCAGGGGTAAAACTCGTTTCTACCATAGCAGAAGCCCTTAAAGAGACCCAAATTATTCTAACCTGTGTGAGTGATGTTGGCGATATCAATAGTCTTCTGTTTGATGAAGGCGGAATTGTCGATCATGCCCCAAATAATGCCCTAATTATCGACTTTAGCACGATTGGAGCTATCGCAGCCCGTGAGATTGCTACTAACTTACAAGATAAAGGATTTCGTTTTTTAGATGCCCCTATTTCTGGTGGAGATATTGGCGCACAACAGGGGACATTAACCATTATGGTAGGGGGAGAAGAAGAAGATTTCAGAGAATCATTGCCCTTACTGGAAGTAATGGGTCAAAAAATTGTCTATTGTGGTGAATCAGGTAAAGGACAGGCAGTTAAATTGTGTAATCAAGTTTTATGTTCTCTTCACATGGTTGCGTTATGTGAAGCGATGGAATTAGCTCAACAGTTAAACCTTGATCCCAATCTTATGATTGACGTTTGTAGTAGTGGGGCTGCTGGATCTTGGGCGTTAAGTCATTTAGGCCATAAAATAGCGGAGGCTGATTTCGCCCCCGGATTTATGATCAAACATATTGTTAAAGACCTTCGCTTAGTCCAAGAAAGTGCCAAGGATTTAGAATTACCCGGCTTAACCTTAGCAGATACTCTATTTAAAGCAGTTTATGCCAAGGAAGGGGAAGAACAGGGGACACAGGCCATGATCCGAGCATATCGAGAAAAAAATAAGAATTGAACTTAAATATTGCTAAACTTAACTGGATTGTTTTCCTTATCGTCTAGGTGAATAACTAATAAAATTACAGAATCAAGCGGACTTTGAGGTAGTAGATGGGGAGTTTGTATGTATATTAGCAGAGGCAACTGTATTATTGTCTGCAATCACTCGCCAGACTCCCGTTTCTGGATCTCGGTAAGTAAAAAAGGGATTGGGTTTAAGAGGTTCTTTAGAGGTTCTAGCCATGATCAATCATAAGTTAGATGCTTTACACTTATTTTAGACTATGTGGAAATACAGACAGTGATTCTCGACGGCCTAGAATTGTGATCATAATCACACGGATCAACGCTTAAGTATAATCACATAGCTTTAATCTTCGGAATCTTCTGGATCAGCCTCTGGTAAATTGAGTAAGGGAAGTCGTTCCCCTCGAAAAATTTCCTCACTCATTTCCCCTAATTCTTTTAATCCTTGAGTGATAGCGTTAAGTGCAGTTACTCCCAATAAGAAAGGAGGTGTGACTAAACTTAGGAAAATTGTTGTTTCTTGATTGTTTTTTGCCATCATTATGTCCTCAATATTACTTTTGACCGCATTCTAACAGATTAATCTTGGTAAATAGGGTCAAGCTTTGAAACCCACTTAGGAACGGCTTTTTAAGGTTTAATTGTGCATTTTTACTCATGCGTCGCACTATATCTTCCCATTGCGTGCATTCTATTAATTTCCTTAGCACATTTTTCTGTGACTGCTTCTAAACTTTCCCGTTTACCCTGTACGGGTGGGTCAATTAATGTGCCAATTCGTACTGTAATAGGGACAGGACGAGGAAAAGGAGAATTTTTGGCTAAAATCTTATTTGTTCCCCATAAAGCCACAGGAAGCAAAGGAACTTGGCTTTTTGCCGCAATCATTGCTGCTCCCAATTTAGGTTTTGTGATGGTTGCATCGGGAGTACGAGTCCCCTGTAAGAAAATTCCGACTCCCCAACCCTTGTCTAATGCGTCTAATGCAGCACGAAGGGCACTGCGATCGCTTGAACCCCGTTTCACTGGATAAGCTCCATACAGGCGAATCGCCGAGGATAATAGAGGAACATTGAACAATTCTTCTTTAGCCATGTAAGCCACCGGCCGCTGAACCGCACAGGATACAATGGGTGGATCAAAATAACTGGCATGATTACAAACCACTAAAAAAGGATTTTTTGTGGGAACATTCTCCACACCGATGACTTTTCCCCGAAAATAGCTATAAAGCAGGGGACTTACCACCGACCATTTGAAGAGGTGATATAGCACTAGACTAGAAAGGGGTTCGCGAGAATGAGACATGGATAATTGATAAGAGAAAAAATCTTAGCTCTATTAAATATTAAATCAATCTCTAAACCCTTGCGTGATCATCAGTCGTCATTGGAAATAACCCTGAAGATCGGCCAAGTCCACCCTAGAATTTAACCATTTAATTGGCTTAATAAACGATCGCTATCAAAATTCTTAGCTATTAAATCCTGAATACATTCCACCTTAATTGGTTCATGTAACCTCACTTTACCAAAGGCTTGATCGATAATTTCCACGGTTTTTAAGGTATCGTAATCGACTGATAAAATCGGAATTTCTAGGTCTTCAGCACGACTAATAATGAGGGCTTGAGGGGGCATATGACCTGTTAAAATTAGACAACTGGTGGACGTTTCTAAGGCTGCTAATTGTAAATCGGTGCGATCGCCTCCTGTCACTACTGCCTTATTTTCTCCTTTACGAAAGTATTCTAGGGCAGAATTGACGTTCATTGCCCCAATACTCAATGTTCCTACCATCAAGTCCAAGCGATCGGGACGGCATACCACTTCCCCCTTCAATTGTCGGGCAATTTCTCGAACGCTGATACTGTGTAATAACTCGTTTTGGGGTAATATACCGAAGATTTCAATGCCAACCCCCTCTAAAAAGGGAACAATTAACTGTTTAAGTCGCTCCTTACCTTCTATTGGTACATCATTGATCACAATTCCTAATAAGTGATCCCCTAAAACTCGCTTGGCTTTTAACACACTATCGATCATCTGTGGGGACGTATAACGGGCTACCAATAAAACAGGTGTTCCTAATGTTTGAGCAACTTGCTGCATCGAGAGATCAAATAAACTCCCTTCTGTTAAACTACTCGGTCCCTCGATTAAAATAATATCCCCTGCTAAGTCCTGAAGATAGGTGGAGAGAGCAGCGCAATAATCGGTGTTATCTTCTCCTTTGAGGCGTTTTTCAAGGGAATCATCCGTTAATAAGACAAGAGGCCATCGCACCTGATCATCCCCTAGGCCAAGGGAGGTTTGCACACATTGAACATCTTGGTCATTTTCGGCAATTTGAGCTTCGTCTAAGCATGTCCCTAGGAGCTTGCTGTAGGCGATTTTGTGGCCTTTTTGGCTTAATTGAGCGGCAAGTCCTAGAATAATGCCAGATTTTCCGCTATAGGATTCAATTGACCCAACTAAGAGAGATTTGGCTGTTTCTGCCACACCGTTACTCCTTCAATGATATGGATAGAAAGTTTAGGGGGTAGGTTCTTCAAATTTTAGTAGTTTCCGATAAAATCCTTGGGGAAAATCGGCTGCACCTGCCTCCTTATATATCTTAATCGCTTGGATCAGATAATCAATAAATTCTGCGTTAAGAATTGTCATTTCGTAGTTTAAGTCAGCCTGTCCATCAAATTGAAGACGACATCGGGTTAATTCTGAGGGGAGTTTGGAGACATACCAACTAGCTACAAAGGGAATTCCTTCTCCGCCTTCGATTAAGCGTTTTCCTTCTAATGTACCTGATTGATAAAGCGTAATTGCATGGGGTAAAACAGAATGTTTGTCTTTGGAGTAATAGGGTTGATAAACCAAAACATCTGCTTTACTAGCTTCTACGAGCTGGTCAATGCTGCTCATAATGTCACAATGTAGGTGAGAGGTTAGTCGGGAATTCTGCTCCTATTCTATTACATCACGGATCATTAATTTATCCATTACATTGAAGAGTCTTTGGCTTTCGGGAATAGGGAATGGTGGGTGTACCTCATAAGTCTGGGAAACGCTATATACAAATTGTCTAACCTTTGCTAAACTGTATACTGTATACACTTACCCGTCTCAACCTATGAAGCGTGTTTTTATCTGTGGTTCGGCATTAAGAGGGCAACCTGACCACAAAAACCTAAAATCTGCTCAATTTATTAAAGAAGCGAAGACCCAACCCCGTTATCGTCTCCATGCCGTTAAAGATGGCTGGCATCCCGGCATTTATGAAGTCGCAGACGGTGGAATTTCTATTCCGGGAGAAGTTTATGAACTGACGGACGAACAGTTTGCTTACTTAGCGGCTAATGAACCACCTAATATGTATCCTGCGGATGTATTTTTAGAAGATCAAGAGAAGTTAACGGCTTTTTTATATCCCCAAGCATTGATCGAACAACATAAATGGCAAGATATTTCTCATTTTGGAGGATGGGTGGCCTATAAAACCCATACTTCCCCTTCTGTTAACCCCGTATAATCAGCAATAGAATCACAACCACTCCCATGTCATCAACCTATCCAAGAGATATGATTGGCTACGGGCAATATCCCCCTAACCCGAACTGGGTCAATAATGCTCGTATTGCTGTACAATTTGTCATAAATTACGAAGAAGGCGGAGAAAACTGTATCCTACATGGGGATCAAGCCTCAGAAATCTTCTTGTCTGAAATTGTTGGTGCAGTTCCCTTTCAAGGGGTACGGCACATGAATATGGAATCTTGTTATGAATATGGTAGTCGTGCTGGATTTTGGCGACTATACCGTCTGTTTACCCAACGAAAGATCCCTGTAACTGTGTATGGGGTAGCAATGGCACTAGAGCGTAATCCAGAAGCGGTCGCGGCGATGAAAGATGCACAATGGGAAATTGCCAGTCATGGCTATCGTTGGATTGATTATTGCTATTTTAGTGAAGCTGAGGAACGGAAACACTTACAACAAGCCATAGCGATTCATACTGAAGTAACGGGGAATCGTCCGTTAGGTTGGTACACAGGGCGTAATAGTCCCCACACTCGTAAATTGGTCGTAGAAGAGGGCGGATTTCTCTACGAATCGGATAGTTACGCTGATGACTTACCCTATTGGGTGCATGACTACGGAAAACCTCATTTAGTCATTCCCTATACCCTAGACAATAATGATATGCGGTTTGCCACACCTCAAGGGTTTAATAGTGGGGATCAATTTTATGCTTATTTACGGGATGGGTTTGATCTTTTATACGCAGAAGGAGAAACTGCCCCTAAAATGATGAGTATTGGCTTACATTGTCGTTTAGCGGGTCGGCCGGGACGAGCAAATGCTTTAGCACGTTTTTTGGATTATATTCAACAACATGATCATGTTTGGCTTTGCAGACGAATTGATATTGCCCATCATTGGCATCAACATCATCATCCTTAATTTTTTGTCGCATTTCTTAGTCTAACTGATTGAAACCACTTAAGTTAAGAATTTAGGTAGAGAGGGGGAGAAGAGTCTCCCCAATCGTAACTAATCTATGATTAGTTATATCCAAAGAAATGAAGACGAACTGTTCCTAAATAAAGAGGGAAAGAATGATCTGAGTCGGTGAATGCAGTGACACCAAATTGATAATTGCCTCCGTAGCTAGGATTATGGCGAACTTTTACAGCAACCGTTACCTTATTTCCGGGTTCAACAGGTTCGTCAAATACGACAATTACTTGGTTTGTTTCTGTCTCTTCTTCACCTCCGATAGATACAAGAGAAAGAGGTGTTCCCTGAGCTAATTTATCACCTAAAACGGCACGAGTATCAGTGGAGACAAAGGAAATATTTTCTAAGCCTGAACGTTGAGTAATTACTAATGCTTTGATAGAGTGGGTTGCTTCTGGGGGGATTTCAAGGGTAAATAAATAGGTGGATGGTGCATTCGGTGTACGTTGCGTCACGGAAGCATTAACCAGTCTGGGAACTTGATAAGAAGACTCTTTGGGTTGAGCTTCAGCAACGGGATGAGAAAGTCCTAATAGGATAAAACTAGCAAATAAAGTCCGAAATGCTATTTGATGGATCAATTTACCAATTAACATTTTTACCTCCAAATTGCACATATTTTCATAACTTAGTGCAACTAAACTATTGTGCTACACATTAGTTAATCAAACAGTTTTAACTTACTACTCAGTTTCGATTTTGCTTAACTGGTTAATCATCATGTGTAGTTCTGCATTTTTATCTTAGCCAATTAATGTATTAAAAAAGACAAAACTTTTTAAAATTTAATGATACGAATTTTTAGTTTAGGTAACCCAGTTATAAAGTTAGTAGGAGTTCAGAAGTTGGAAGTTCCTTCTTTATCCCCTATCTACTAACCTCAGATTTGGTATAACTTAGATTTCAGCCACATTTCTCTCAAAATGAGAGGGGCTAAAGAGATTGTTTTTTTGCTGACGAACCCATGCAATTGTTTTTAAAACGGTTTCTGGTGTCGCGGGGGAGGGTAAAGGAACAGAATTTACTTCACCAAAGGCAGATATGGCTTCTCTGACTGCTTCTCGTACAGAAATGGCTAACATAAAGGGGGGTTCGCCGACGGCTTTTGAACCATAGATGACACCTGACTGCGGTGCATTTTCTAGGAGATTAACGGTAAAGTTTTCGGGAATTTCGCTAATAGTGGGGATTTTGTAGGTACTGGGGGCAAAAGTTCGCATTTTACCCTCATTATCCCAAACTAATTCTTCCATCGTTAACCATCCCATTCCTTGTACAAATCCGCCTTCAATTTGGCCTTTATCCACCAAAGGATTGAGAGATTCACCGACATCATGAAGAATATCCACTTGACGCAGTTTAAATGTCCCTGTAAAACCGTCAATTTCTACTTCACTGACGGCTGCACCAAAGGCATAATAGTAAAAGGGGCGACCTTTGCCTGTTTTTGGATCATAATGAAGGTTAGGGGTACGATAATAGCCGGTTGCTGATAAACTAATACGATCTAAGTATGCCTGTCCGATTACATCATCAAAGCTAACTCTGTCTTGGGGATGGCCAGCGCAATATATCCAATCATCCTCGAAAATCAACTCTTCTGGGGCATAAAGTTTCAATAACTTAGTGGCGACGGGTGCAAGTCGGGCTTTTAAGGTTTCACAAGCATTTTTAACTGCGTGTCCATTCAAATCTGAACCACTGGATGCTGCGGTTGCTGAAGTGTTAGGTACTTTGTCCGTACTGGTGGGCATCAGGCGAAAACGGTTAAGATTTACACCAAGGGATTTGGCTGCAACTTGTAGCATTTTAGTGTGCAAGCCCTGTCCCATTTCTGTGCCACCGTGATTGAGTTGGATGCTACCATCAAGGTAAATTAAAACCAGTGACCCTGCTTGATTATATTCGGTTTTAGTGAAAGAAATTCCAAATTTAACAGGTGTAATGGCTAAACCTCTTTTTTTATAAGCATTTTGGTTGTTAAATTGCTGAATTTGCGTTTGTCTTTCGGTAAATTTTGCCTGATGTTTGAGTTGTTTCCACAGGGGATGCAGACGATTATCAATGATTTCTTGACCATAATGAGTCTTATTCGTCTCTCCTTGACCATGATAGAAGTTATATTGACGAATTTCTTCAGAAGGCAACTTGAGATGACGGGCTACACGGTCTATAAT
>JBFRWB010000243.1:0-11656 GCA_051439375.1 Microcystaceae cyanobacterium | reverse complement strand
AAAAGCCGTCTAATCACCCTGTTTGAACACGCTTTAAAACGGTGTTATGTTCCTTTACCTGACTGTTATCGAGGTTGGGAAGTAACCTTAAAACGGACTCAATCTAAATTGAAAGATATTCTAGAGGATTCACCTAGTTACCGCAACTTATTACGAGATATCTATGATCAATGTTATCAAGAAGCAGTAGAAAATATGGAAACCGAATATGATGCTAACTTCCCCCCTGTTTGTCCTTTTCCTGATCACCTTAATGAGTTATTAAATCATAAGTTTTGGCAGACAGAATAAATCATGTTTGATATTCTTTAATCTAAGGGTAAGAAAACAGTAACAGTTGTTCCTTTATATAATATACTTTCTAGTTTAATTTTACCTCGATGATTTTCTGCGATCGCTGCTGCAATTGCTAATCCTAACCCACTTCCTCCTGTTAGAGAAGATTCATATTGATGTTGACGTGCGGGATCAATACGATAGAATCGGTCAAATAAACGGTCAATTTCTTCTTCAGGAATGCCAATTCCATTATCTTTAATTTGTACTTTTAAGTGAGCATAGCGATCTAATTCAAATATTTGTAAAATAACATCAACTTTAGGATTAGGATTAATACTAGAAACGTTGGTATAAGTTAAGGCATTACTAATTAAATTAGTAAATAAACGAGCCAGTTGGTTCCAGTCACCTTTAATCGTAAAGGGTTCTTTAAGACTCTCATTTTGCGGATCTAAGACTTCAAAGGAGAGTTTAATCTTTTTTTCTTCAGCAAAAATACGCTGTTCTTCTATTACTTCTAAGAGTAACGCATCAATGGGTATTTCTTGAAAATCAATTTGTAATGTACCGCTATCAGAACGGGCTAAAAAGAGTAAATCATTCACTAAATTTCCTAATCTTTTGGTTAATCTTTCAATGACTTGTAATTGTTTCTTTTGCAGTTCTGGGCTAGTATCTGGATAGGTTAAGGCACGTTGAACATTTGTTTGAATCATTGCAATGGGATTGCGTAATTCATGGGAAGCATCGGCGGTAAATTGTCTGAGACTTTGATAAGAGTCTTTAACGGGTTGGATAGCGATACCAGAGAGAAACCAGCCAATTGCAGCAACACAGGCTAACATGAGGCTAATTCCGGCGGTTAAGTCCACAATTAAGCGACGGGTGGGTTTAGTGACTTCAAACCACGGATGACTGACTCTAAGATAGCCTAACACCTGATGATTGATTTCGATTCGTTCGGTGACTTGACGCAGGAGATAATCAAAGGATAAACGGACTGTAGTAGCGTTACGGTTAGGGTTAAGGGGGATAACGGGTGCATCGCTAAAGGTTGACCAAATTCGCTCCCCTTGAGGGTTAAACCATTCTAAATCAATATGATCATCTTCCACTGCATTGACATTGGGGCGAAAGGTGGCATCTATGTTAATCTGGGGACGGTTATTATCAGTAATAGACTCAATTACTAGGGAACGATTAATGACTTCTACCACGTGTTTTAGGGTATCATCAATGCGATCAATTAAGGTACTTCTGACATAGAAATAAATTCCCGTTGCAAAGAGTAACAGGAGAATTGCAGTAATGATGGTGTACCATAGGGCTAGACGACGACGGGTAGTTTGAAACATTTTTTTAATTATGAATAGGGAAATCTTTTTTCGGGTTAAATAGCTTTAAAAAACAATTGGACGGATACATTCTTAGCTTTTGTAAAAAACCAACGCCTGTGAGCCTCTCCCCACATCTTATTGAATATTGAGTAGGATATGGTTAAATGTACTCAGCCCTCTACAAAATCATGTGATTACCTAACCAAATGTGTAATCAGTACCTATTAATACAATTCACGCCAGCAAATTAGGTTAAAAGAATAAT
Source organism: Microcystaceae cyanobacterium (assembly GCA_051439375.1). Classification (GTDB taxonomy): domain Bacteria; phylum Cyanobacteriota; class Cyanobacteriia; order Cyanobacteriales; family Microcystaceae; genus JBGTGT01. Next base: position 9,775 of record JBFRWB010000243.1, on the reverse strand, counting down.
AGGCCATTAAGTAATTGTCAGGAGGAAAAATCCAATGAATAAGAGAACAGCCATTAAGTTTCTTTTTGGATTTTTTCTCAGTCTGCTAGTCATTGTCGTTCCGCAATGGGTGATGACAAATGCCCAGTCTTCCGTTAATTTAACCATTTCTGCTGCTGCTAGTTTAAGGCAAGCAATGGAAGAAATTCAAACCCTTTATCAACAAGAAAAAAGTAATATTCGCTTGACCTATAACTTTGGATCATCCGGATCTTTACAACGACAAATTGAACAAGGTGCGCCCGTTGATATCTTTTTCTCCGCAGCCACTAAGCAAATGGACTCATTAGAAAATCAGGATCGAATTGTCACTGAAACTCGCAAGAATTTGTTAAGTAATCAAATCGTATTAATTACACCGAAGAACAATAATAAAATTAAAGAATTCTCCGATCTAACTAAAATGGATGTTCAACGAATTTCTATTGGAGAACCTAATAGTGTTCCTGCGGGAGAGTATGGTAAACAGGTATTAGAATCGTCTCAAGTTTGGCAAGCCATTCAACCAAAAATGGTATTTGGTAAAGATGTTCGGTCTGTTCTGGCTTACATTGAATCAGGAAATATAGATGCGGGTTTAGTCTATGCAACAGATGCTAAAATTAGTAATAACGTTAAAGTCGTTACTACTGCTCCTGCTTACTCTCATCAAGCCATTATTTATCCCGTTGCTGTTATCAAAGACTCCAAAAAACTTCAAGAGAGTCAAGCATTTATACAGTTTTTATCGAGTGGACAAGCTAAAGAAGTCTTTGAAAGATATGGCTTTAAAGTAAATTAAGGCTTGTGTTAACCATGATAAATTATGATATCTGATTTTTCGCCCCTGTGGATTTCCCTAAAAACAGCCTTAGTAGCAACCCTTTTTGCCTTCATCTTAGGCAATTCGGTTGCTTATTTAATGTACAATTATAAAGGAAAAATCAAGGGATTAATTGATGGTATATTAACCCTTCCCTTAGTCCTTCCGCCTACCGTAGTTGGCTTTTTACTACTATTAATTTTTGGTCGTAATAGTCCCATTGGAAAACTACTCGAACAATTTGGACTCTCCTTAATTTTTAGTTGGCCAGGGGCGGTGGTGGCTGCAACTGTTGTCGCTTTTCCCTTAATGTATAAGACGGTTTTAGGGGCATACGAACAAGTTGAAATTGATTTATTAAACGCAGCAAAAACATTAGGTGCATCTAATTATCGCATCTTTTGGCAGATTATTTTACCCTTAGCATGGCGAGGGGTAATTGCCGGAACAATTCTTAGTTTTGCGAGGGCGTTAGGGGAATTTGGGGCAACCTTAATGTTAGCAGGAAGTATCCCCGGCCGCACCCAAACCGTTCCCATTGCCATCTTTTTTGAAGCAGAAGCGGGCAATATGCAAGGGGCTTTAATTTGGGTGACCATTATGATTGCGATCGCCCTTTTTGTCATTACCTTTATTAACTATAATTCTAATACCTCTCCTTTGTCACAACATCGGTTTAAAAGTCAATGGGCAACTTGGGTTGGATCTTGGTTACTGGATCATGATGGGTCTTATTTAAGCTTTCCCCAAACCAATCAAAAAGGATTAGTTTTTAATATTAAAAAAAATCTAGCTGAATTTAATTTAAACGTTCAATTTAAAACAGGACATATTCCTTTAGGATTATTAGGGGCATCTGGATCGGGAAAATCCTTGACGTTACGGTGTTTAACCGGGCTAGAAACCCCATCCCAAGGACAAATTGTTTTAAATGGACGAGTCTTATTTGACTCAGAAAAACAGATAAATCTTCCTAGTCATCAAAGACGAATTGGAGTCGTTTTTCAAAATTACGCTTTATTTCCCCATTTAACCGTTGCTCAAAATCTGGCTTTTGGCCTGCAAGAAATTGAAAAAAATGAACGGAAAGAGAGGATTACTTATTATCTTAACTTAGTTGATTTAGGAGACTTGGGAAATCGTTATCCTTCTCAATTATCGGGGGGACAACAACAACGAGTTGCATTAGCAAGGGCGTTAGCCATTCAACCAGAAGCCTTGTTATTTGATGAACCCTTATCTGCTTTAGATACCTATTTAAGATTTCGGATGGAACAGTTATTGGTTAATACCTTAAAAGGATATGAAGGAGTAACCTTATTTGTCACCCATAAATTAGAAGAAGCCTATCGAGTTTGCGATCGCTTAATTGTTTTAAACCAAGGAAAAATTATTGCAGATGGGGAAAAACATACTATTTTTGAGCGTCCCCCTAACTATATGACCGCACAAGTGACGGAGTGTAAAAACTTTTCTCGGATTAAAGTAATTGAACCCCAAATCATTGAAGCTTTAGACTGGAATTGTACTTTAAAAGTGATAGAATCTGTCGATTCATCTTTAACCTACTTAGGATTTCGCGCCCATCATTTTATCTTTCCTGAAACGGCTGAGGACGACAATACCTTTCTTTGTTGGTTAGTTAAAACCAGTGAAACCCAACACAGAATGACCTTATTCTTGCGAATTAATTCTCCCCCTGATGGAGAAGATAGTTATCATGTTCAAGCAGAAATTTTTAAGAATAAATGGAAGAAATTAAAATCTCGTCCTTTTCCTTGGTATCTTTCTTTAGATCCCGCTAGAATTATTTTGATGAATGAGTGATCTATAGCAGTGAACAGTTATTGATGAAATAAGGTCTTTACAGGTTTCCCATTGTCCTAACCCACCCTTTCTTTGCTATAAATCAAATTCCCCGAAACCCGAAACCTGAAACCTGATACCTGAAACCTGATACCTCCTCTTTATGATTCTTGTAAACGGCTAATAATAGTATCAGGTTCAACCTCATTTAAGATAGCTTGAATGACTGTACTTGCCCCTAAATCGCCCCAACTGCACCCTTTTTCTAAATATTCTTGCGCTGCTTTACCAATGATATAAGCACAGTAACCGGCAATTGAACCCTGTAATAAGGTTAAACTGGCGTAGGTACTTAACGCTGCTGGATTGTCAAAAATACTAAACCCCACACTCGCAGTTTTTCCTAACCCTAAAATAAGATGAGTTGTCAGTTCCCCTAATAATAACCCTCCTGAACTCATTAAAATTTTGCGCCATATTTTACCAGCTTGAAAACTGGTTATAGGTAAGCCATATAAACGGGCTAAAGAACGAATTAAAGATAAGTCTGTAATAAACCCCCCAATAATATCCAAAATAGCTAAGGGATTTAAAGAAACGGCTAACGCTTTATATTTAGCATAATTCCAAATAATCGTTTCTGCATCTTCTTGTCTGATTTTAAGGGTTTTTTTCGCAATCGCTTGTTCTGCCTTTTCTGCTTGAATTAAACTATTAATTGCCAATAAAGATTTACCTTCTCGATTGAGTATTTTAATAATAATTTCCCTTAACTCATCCATTTGAGGCGGTAAGGTTTCCCAATTTTCCTCTGTTTTACCATCTGCATATTCAGTGCGAATGGGAATCGGTTGGGGGTCAGCGGCCACTCGGACAATTTCATCGGGAGAAAAACGTAAATGTGTTCGTTGTCCAAGCACTTTTAATTGTTGATAAATCGTCTCTTTATCTTGGTCAGGATATAAATCAATTTTATTAAAGACTAAAATTAAAGGCTTCTGACTTTTTCTCAGTTCTACTAACGCCTGATATTCAGTTTGAGTAATATCCCCCGCAACCACAAATAAAATTAAATCAGCCCCTTGTGCCACTTCTTGCGCCATTTTTGCCCTTGTTTCTCCTGCAATTTCATCTAAACCGGGGGTGTCAATGAGTTCGATTTGAACCTTACCACTAGGAGGGGTCCAATGAACCGATTTTGGATATTGAGTGACTCCATGAATCGGTCCCGTTGGTAACATTTTTTGTCCTAATAGTCCATTAATGACCGCCGATTTGCCTCGACTTACTAGACCAAAGGTAGCAATTTTAATGACATTTTGTTCTAATTTTTCTAAGGCTGCTTTTAAACTTTGCATATCTTCACGAACGACAGCCTGTAATTCAGGGTTAGGGGGATAATTCCAATGGCGACGAAAACTGGCATACCAAGACAATGCCTGTTGCAAACTGGCTTGAGCTTGTTTAAGATGGAGATCCTGTAGCGTAGTAGTCAATGGTGATTACTCCTTAATATTTATGAGTCAACACGAACAAAGAACGTTAACAATTGCGACAACGGGTAAATGCTTTCATAATATCACCGCCAAGGTGGAATCGGTGGTGGCTGACTCTGGCCTAGAAATGGGACTCTGTACCGTTTTTATCTGTCATACCTCTGCGTCTTTAATGATTCAAGAAAATGCTGACCCAGATGTTTTACAAGATTTAAACACCTTTTTTGCTAAATTAGTGCCAGAAGATGCCGCTTTATATCTTCATAGTACCGAGGGTGCGGATGATATGCCCGCCCATATTCGTTCGGTTTTAACCCAAACGAGCCTACCAATTCCCTTTTCTCAGGGTCGCTTAGTTTTAGGAACATGGCAAGGTATCTATCTGTGGGAACATCGTCAACGTAACCACCGACGGAATATAGTGGTTCACCTTAATGGAGTGTAAATTTAATGGAATCTAAGCAAATTATCGAAACAAAAGAAGCCCCTGCCCCTGTGGGTCCTTATAATCAAGCTATCTTAGCCCAAGGACAGTTTTTATTCGTTGCTGGTCAAATTCCCCTCAATCCTGCAACGGGGGAAATGGTAGGAGAAGGAGAGATTACCGCACAAACCGAACAAGTTATGGAGAATTTAGCAGCGATATTAAAAGAAGCAGGGGCAAGTTGGGATAATGTGGTTAAAACAACGGTTTTCCTCAGTGATTTAGCCAATTTTTCTGCGGTTAATCAAGTATATGGTCAATATTTCTCAGAAGCGACGGCTCCCGCCCGTGCTTGTGTGGAAGTGTCCCGTCTTCCTAAAGATGTGTTAGTGGAAATTGATTGTATTGCGGTGATTTAGGGGATAGAAGTTCAGGGGTTACAGGAGAAAACGTACAAGAGTATTGGTGTATGAAAATCGTTCAACCTTGAGCTAAGATGTAAGCATGATTATACATCGAGGGTCAAACCAAAGTTATGTTTGCCATTAAACAAAAACTTAAACTCAGTAACAAGCAGAAAAGTGATTGCATCGCTGCTTATCCTGTCTATGTTATCCCTTAATTGCCCTTCAAGGCAGATTTTTCTGGCTCATCACTCTGACTCGCTATGAATACCTTTAATAAACTCACACGAACCTTAAAGCAATGGCATAAGGATACCCAAGAACAGGGCATTATGACTTGCTTATGCCAACACCAAACCTTTAAAACATTACAAAATACCTCTTTTAAAATTGCATCTGACCTAAACCGTAAGATTTTTTCATCTAAATCTAGTTATACGATTCATCCCCCTTTAATGTTCGGCATTGCGGTTCTTTCTCTCACAGGGATTGTCGGTTATCGATACTATAATCAACCCCAATTAGCGGTAGGAACAGTTGCACCAGAAACCATTTTTGCGCCCAAAGACGGCAGTTTTGAAGATCCAAAAACCACAGAAAAGAAACGTAAGGCAGCCGAAACCAGTATTATTCCTCTTTTAAAGCGAGATCCTAATAAAACCATTCAATTACGAGTTCAAGTTAGCCAAACCCTCGAAGAAATTCAGAAACTAAGAAACTCAGCCGGTGCATTTCCCTCTCTTCCCACGGATTTTCTATCAATTGAAGCGCAACGCTACCTAAGAAATACCTCAGAAGAAGAATGGGAAATTATTCAGTCTTATTTGGTAAAAACAGAAGAGGAAGAAACAGATGAAGACAAACAACCTTTAATTCCCCTAGCAGGTTTAATCATTACTCAATTAAGACAGCAACAGGAACAAATGCCTGCTGAAGACTTTGAGAAGCAATTAAAGGTGATTAATCGGATGCGGCAAAAATATCAACTGTTTAAAGAAACATTACCCAGCGCAGCCGTAACTGAACTAAGTGAATTACAAGTTCTTCAATTTGTCAATTTACCTGAAGAAGAATGGCAATTTACTAAGCAGCAAACCAGCGAGGGGGTGCATCGTATTCTAACCCAAGGAATTTACCCCGGCTTTTCTGAATTTCTGTTAAAAGAAACCATTAAAACGAACTTTTCACAACCCCTTCCTGCCCCAATTCAAGGGACAATTCCGACCTTACTCTTTAAAATATTGGATGGACAAGCCAACCTAGTCATTGATGAAGAGGCTACCCTAAGAGAAGCCAAAGAAGCCTCTGCCGCCGTTAAAACCGCTTTGGTGGAAATTAAAGCCAATGAAGTTATCGTCAGAGCAGGGGAGAAAATCGACCAAGAAAGCTTTGTTATCTTGGATGGGTTTGGCCTGAGTCAACGTTCGGTTAATTGGTCAGGTTTGGGAACTTCTGCCATTTTGGTAACAGGGGGCGTGTTGATTTTCTGCTTAATTGCAAGACGGACTCGTATTTCTCTGCGTCGTCGGGATCATATTTTACTTTTGCTACTGAGTGTCGCTTCTCCTGCTTTGGGAATGGTGGATGCCAAGTACTTAAATTTACCCATGGTGGGTACGTTAACCAGTAGTTTTTATAGCCCAACCCTTGCCATGACACAGGTTGTGGTATTGGGTGGACTGTCTGCGTTTGCCGATGATCCCCCTCAATGGGATTATTTATTAGCGGGAACAGCAGGAGGGCTATTAGCGGCGGCTGTGGCGGGACGATTGCGATCGCGTGATGAACTCGCTTTTTTAGGGGCGGGTGTGGGATTAACCCAAGGTAGTTTATATTTACTATATCACTTGGCGATGAACGCAGCGTCTGGCGGCATTGGCTATCCGCTTTGGTATTTATTGCTGCCTAAAGCTCTGTTATTTGGTGTTTCTGGTATGGTATGGACGATTATCGCCATCGGACTCTCTCCTTACTTGGAACGTCTCTTTGATTTGGTTACGCCGATTCGTTTAGTGGAATTATCGAACCCTAATTGTACGTTACTTAAACGGCTACAGACAGAAGCCCCCGGTACGTTTCAACATACCCTCTTTGTTGCCTGTTTAGCGGAAGCAGCAGCGAGAGAATTAAATTGTAATGTAGAGTTAGTGAGAGCCGGAACACTCTATCATGATATTGGCAAAATGCACGACCCCATGGGCTTTATTGAGAATCAAATGGGCGGCCCCAATAAACATGATGACATCGATAATCCGTGGGTAAGTGTGGATCTGATTAAGAAGCACGTGAGCGAAGGGATAGTGATGGCCAAGCAATATGGCTTACCAAAGATGATTCAGGCATTTATTCCCGAACATCAGGGTAAATTGCTGATTTCTTACTTTTATTATCAAGCCAAGCAACAAGCGGACGAACAAGGCAAAGATCCGATTCAGGAGGAGGATTTTCGTTATATTGGGCCGATTCCCCAGTCGAGAGAAACAGGAATTGTGATGTTAGCCGATGGTTGTGAAGCAGCCCTGCGATCGCTACAAGATGCCACCCCAGAGGATGCCCTTGCGTTAATTAAAAAGATATTTAAAGCTCGTTGGCGAGATGGACAATTAGAGGACAGTGGCTTAAAATTCGAGGAATTACCGATGATTGCCGATATTTTTGTGCGAGTTTGGCAGCAATTCCACCATAAACGCATTGCCTATCCTAAAGCAGCCTTAGAAATAAAAGGTTAACGATGGGACAGGATTCAGGAAAGGGATGGAAAAATCTATTAAATAATCTTCAGGAGTTATTAACGTCTCCGTCATAGTTTCCTTCTGTGAAACCCCCTCCCAAAGTTGCACCACGAAAATCATAATAGTTACCCTTCACCTTATTATCTGAAGGTGGTTGATCATTTGGGTAAGGAGAAATAAGATCAAGATCATTAATTAAACCTTGAATATTAACTTGCTCAAAACTAATTTGACATTCAATGGTTTGTTTACCTTTATCGATTGCTCTATTTAAGACTTTCCAATCATAAAAGTGTGGGGTTTGGGCGTTTTTACATTCGCTACAATTACAGGGAACGAGAGTTTTATATTTTAAGCGTTCATAACTATCATGAATTTTGCCTAACTCGTGTCTAACAGTGGTTAATAAATCTCGTTTACGCTTACCTATAACACGAATACGAATTTCTCCTTTATGGTAGCGATAAAGTTCTTTAATTTCTGCTCTCGTATCTTCTTTTTGAAGCACAACCCCTGTTTTCCAAACTAAGTCTTCATTCTCAATCGCTTTGTGGGTTTCGACAATGAAACGAGTTATCATTCCTTTGGGCATAAATTCATACTCATAGCGTAATAATAAATTGTTTTCTTCATCCCATTCATATTCGGGTTGATTTGCGCTTAATAGTTGGGGGGCAATATAATGATCCTTTTGACTGGGAATCTCATAACAGAGTTTAAAGTTGATCATTAATCTGAGTAATTCTCCTCGCATCATTGTATAGTCTTCTGCTTGCCAAATTTTTGCTAAGTCTGCTTTATTGAAACGACCTAAACTTTGTCTAATTTTGGGGGTATCGAGAACTTTATAGACAGCATTTGTTCCCCATTCGGGTTTTAAGATAACGGTTTTGCTTAATAAGTCATCGTCTTGGAAATGGAGAAAGACACCTAAGTTATGGAGATGAACGCTTAAGGTAAGAATATCTTCTAATTCTTTGAATCCATGCTGTTTACAAAGTTTGATGAATTCGTCACGACTAATATAATTTCTGCTATCTTCTTCTAAGGTTTCTCTAACTTTTACCCAATAGGAAGGTAAGGCTTCACCAATGTGGGGTAAGGTTTGGATATGGTGTTTAATATGGGTTAGGATTTCAGGTAAACCTCGATTGGTTGCAAAGTTAGTGGCTAGGGTTTCTTTGATTAATTCAGGAAAATCTGATTTTAATTGTCGTTCGTTAATATCTCTATCTCTTTCTTGTCTCTGATTTTTAATGATTAAAATAGGACTATTATTGCTGAGAAGTTCAACCACATTTAACCAATAGTAAAAGTCGGTGTCTTCTTTACGACAATCGACAACTAGAACATATAAAGAGCGTTCTGTCAAGAAGAATTGATGGGTTTCATGGTAAATTTCTTGTCCCCCAAAGTCCCAGATATTAATTTGGAATTTTTCTCCATTCTCTAGGGGAAAATGATACTGGATAATATCAATTCCTTGGGTAGAGTCTTCTTCTTTTAGTTTATAATTAAAGTTTTGGATCTTTTGTGCAAGGGTGGTTTTTCCTGCACCTCCTTCCCCCACAATTAATAACTTAGCTTCATAAAGATAATCTATATCTTGTTCTAATCGTTGTTTGAGAAAGTTACGAATGGCGTGAATTCCTTTTTTCCGAATAGATGAAGGCGGAGAAACCAAAGGATTGTTTTCATATTTTAATCTTGTAGTAGTAGGCAATATTCCTAAAATAGTTGGTATGTGGGTAAATTTATTTTCACTAAGATTAAGCGAAATTAAACGGGTTAATTTTCCAATTTTTAGAGAAAGAGTAGTCAGTTGATTGCTACTAAGGTCAAGCGAAGTTAAACTGGTTAGTTTACCAATTTCTGTGGGAAGAGTAGTCAGTTGATTATTACTAAGATTAAGCGAAGTTAAACTGGTTAGTTTACCAATTGCTGTGGGAAGAGTAGTCAGTTGATTATTACTAAGATTAAGAGAAATAAAACGGGTAAATTTTCCAATTTTTATAGGAAGATTAGTCAGTTGATTATTAATAATGTCAAGCAAAGTTAAACTGTATAATTTT
>JBFRWB010000242.1:0-6544 GCA_051439375.1 Microcystaceae cyanobacterium | reverse complement strand
TTAATAATGGGATTAAATTTACGTCTGAAGGAGGCGTTAATGTAGAAATCAAAAATAAGGAAATTTTTACTTCAAAATCATCAAAGACTAATCATTCTTTACGCTTTGCTGTAACAGATACAGGTTTGGGAATAGCCGAAGATGAAATAGATAAATTATTTGAAGCTTTTGCGCAAACACAAGCAGGAAAACAAAGTCATGAAGGGACAGGTTTAGGATTACCAATCAGCAAAAAATTTATTGAATTGATGGGAGGAGATATTAGGGTGGAAAGTCAATTAGGTGTGGGGACAACATTTCGCTTTGAAATTAAAGTGGATATTGTTGATGGAGTAGCGGTAGAAAAGAAAAAAGAGGGCAAAAATATAATTGCTTTACAACCAAATCAACCTCGTTATCGAATTTTAGTTGCGGATGATCGTCCTAGCAATCGATTATTATTAGTTAAATTGTTACAGCCTCTAGGATTTGAATTACAAGAAGCCAGTAATGGGAAAGAAGCCATCAAAATTTGGGATGAATGGGAACCCCATTTAATTTGGATGGATATGAGAATGCCCGTAATGAATGGTTATGAGGCAACTCAATATATTAAAGGTACAACCAAAGGAAATGCCACGGCTATCATAGCTTTAACTGCGAGTGTATTAGAAGAAGAGAAATCTGTCATATTATCATCAGGATGTGATGATTTTGTCAGAAAGCCCTTTAAAGAATCCGTCATTTTTGAAACGATGAATAAACATTTAGGGGTTGAATATACTTACAATGAAGAACCCCCTGTGGTTAACGATAAATTACCTGATTTAACCCCAGATGATTTCAAGGTTATGCCTCAAGAATGGTTAGAAAAAGTTCATTATGCTGCCAAAATTTTAGATGATGATGTGATTTTAGAGTTATTAACCGAAATACCTGAAAATAATTCCTTATTGGCAGAAAAATTAACTCAATTAGTTAATGATTGTGAGCTAGAAAAAATTAAAAAATTAATTGAATCAATACTTTAGTTAAACAATAAGCCGACTTGCACCTATTTTTCTCAGAAAATCTGAGAAACTTTCTCAGAAAATCTTAGATAATATTTCCCCCTGTTAAGCTGTCTAGCTTATCTCTCTTCGGTTAACTGTTCACTGTCAGTCGCTACGCTCCAATTCGCGCATTATGAATTCAAAATTCACGCGTTACCCCATAGCTGTCGCTACGCTCCAATTTAAAATTTAAAATTTAAAATTATAAATTCAAAAATTTTTTGACTTTTGACTTTTGAATTCGCGCTCTGGCGCGGGGGCTTGTACCTTAATTGATCAATTAAAATCACTTTTTTATATTATTTTGAATTTTGCCTACGCGAATTTTGAATTATGAATTACCCGAAGGGGTCAACTGCCATAGTTGTCACTCGATCACTAAACTGTCTATGATAGGGAAAAATTTAGCAAGGAACGATCGCTATGTTTAAATCATTCGTTGTGTGGGGATGTGCGGGACTGTGTTTGCTTTTATCTCCTAAGATGACTCTAGCACAAGCTAATCAACTAGAAATTAGACCAGAAGCCTTAACTCAGGGAAGTTCAAGCCAAAACGAATTAACGCCCCTTGAATTAAATCAATTTTCCCAAGCGATTAAGCAATTACAAATACTTGAACTAAAAAATCAACAAAGAATGACAGCAGCGATTAAAGATGAGGGACTAGAGCCTGAAAGATATGTAGAAATCGAACAAACTGCAAGAAATCGCAGTTTTAGACCTGAAACGCCCATTACCTCAGAAGAAGAAGAAAAATTTGTCAAAGCAGCTACCCGTATTCAGGAAATTTGGCAAGAAGCACAACCCAAACGAGAAAAAGCAGTGACAACTCAGGGGTTAACCCTCGAAAGATTTGCCCAGATTAACCAAATTGTGGCACAAAACCCAGATTTACAAAAACAAGTTGAGCAAATGACTGGAATGACTGCTCAACCCACTAATTAGACCTAAATTCCTGCAAATTCAAAGATTTCGCTGGCGGCACGATCGCAAACGCCAGCTTCCCCTAACAAGGTTCTCATGGTTTGATAATCTTGTAGGGTTTGCTGACGACGTTGATCATTAAGTAATAAGTCCAAAGCTTCTTGGGTAATCTTATCTGAGGTGCAGTTTTCTTGAATTAATTCGGGAATAATGCCTTGATTTAACACAATATTTGTTGGAGAAAGATAAGGAACAGAAAACTTCATAATATTGCGTGCAATCCACATGGTAGCAGGATTTAAGCGATAAACTACCACTTGGGGAATATTTAACAGGGCAATCTCTAAATTAACTGTACCAGACTTACAAATAGCTAAATCAGCCGCAGCGATGGCATCTAACGTCCGTCCTTCTAATAAGGTAGCTTGCAGTCCATAAGATTGCACCATTGCAGCAATTTTTTCTTTATACACTTCCAAAGAAACCGCAACGAGGAAATGCACATCAGGAAGTTTACTTTGTATTTGTTGGGCTGCTTGGCAAATTGTCGGTAGTAAATAGGTGATTTCTTGGGGACGGGAGACAGGAAACAGAGATATTATCGTTTTATCGGGAGAAATTCCCAAATTTTGTCGTGCTTCTTCCCTAGTAGGCGCATTTTGCAGTCTATCAATTAAAGGATGACCCACCCAAGAGACAGATACCCCCTGTTTTTCAAAAAATCGGGCTTCTTCGGGAAAAATCGCCAACAAGCGATCCATTACTTTAACTAACTGACGGGTACTGCCCTTATTCGGTGACCAGACCCAAGATTGAGGGGCAATATAGTAGATAATAGGGACATTGGGGAAGCTTTGACGAATATAGTTACCAATAGCAATATTAGGTCCCATATAATCAATGAGAATCACTACATCAGGGGGAGACTGGACTAAAAAACGTTTTACCTGCTGCTGAATTTTCCAAGTAGAAAAAATATGGGGTAAAGCTTCAAAGATCCCAATTGAGCCAATGGCTGTGGTACTGTTGAGGAGTTTAGCCCCTGCTTTTTCCATCAGATCCCCCCCTAAAGCAAGGATCTCTAAATCAATATTTTGGGCGATCGCTTTACGGTTTAGGGCTTCAACCAGCATTGCGCCTTGTAAATCTCCTGAAACTTCCCCTGTACTAATAAAAATTCTCATTTTTTACGATTAACAATTAATTTAATTACTTATAGTTAATAAATGATACCCGAAACCTGATACCCGAAACCTGACACCCGATACCCGATACCCGAAACCTGACACCCGATACCCGACACCCGACACCCGACACCCGATATCTGAATCACTGTTTTCCTCGAATGGGGCCACGTCGGCCGTCTTCGGTGGTAGAACATTGCAGAAAATGACGAAAATGCTGCACATGGGGATGATCTGAAAAGCGTTCTAATTGTTCTAAGCCTTCTTTCATGGGGGTATTTGAGCGATAAATCAAGCGAAATGCCTTTTTAATTAGATTTATCTCTTCTGAGGTTAAACCAGACCGTTTTAAGCCCACTAAGTTAAGCGATCGCACCCTAGAAGGATTCCCTTCTACAATGGTAAAGGGGGGAACATCCCGTTCAATGCGACTCATTCCTCCCACCATTGCTAACTGGCCGATATGGACAAATTGATGAACCCCCAACACCCCACTAATACGGGCTTTTGATTCAATATGAATATGGCCAGCTAATGCGACAGAATTTGCGATAATCACTTCATTTTCGATGACACAGTTATGGGCAACATGGGAATAGGCCATTAACAGGTTACGATTACCAATCAAGGTAACTTCCCCTTCTGCTGTAGCGCGGTTAATGGTGACATATTCCCGAATTGTGTTGTAGTCACCAATTTTGACCCAACTTGCATCCCCTTTATACTTTAAATCCTGCGGGGTCCCTCCAATTACTGCACCTGCATAAATCTCATTATATTGTCCAATTTCGGTAAAGGGTTCAATGACAACATGGGGGCCGAGTTTGGTATTAGCACCAATGATCACATTTTCGCCTATTACTGTGTATGGCCCCACTTGTACGCTAGGGTGAATTTGCGCCAAAGGATGAATAACCGCAGTAGGATGAATCAAAGTAGTCAAGGGACTTTTTTCCTTGTTTGGATGGGTCAGCATGAACTCAGTTATAGCTTATGGAATGTTAGCTACACAATAGCAAGGGAATTAGCAAATGAGCAATGGCAAGATGGGGAAATGTGGGAGGTGTGGGGGATAATGGGAGCATTTATGAAGGATGGGAATTAATATATTATTGGTAGAGTCTTCAAAATCTAAAGGAGATCAAATGAAAACTATTCCAAGCTCAACAACGCTCTATGATCAAGATTTTGCTTTATGGATTGAGAAAACCGTTAAACAATTGAAAGCAGGAGCTTTTTCACAGATTGATGTAGAAAATTTGATTGAGGAGGTAGAATCTTTGGGAAGACGAGATAAAAGGGAGTTAAAAAGCCGTTTGATTACTTTATTTGAACACGCATTAAAACGGTGTTATGTGCCCTTACCCAACTGTTATCGAGGTTGGGAGGTAACATTAAAACGGACTCAATCTAAGTTAAAAGATATTCTAGAAGATTCACCCAGTTACCGCAACGTACTGAAAGACATCTATGATCAATGTTATCAAGAAGCCGTAGAAAATATGCAAACCGAATATGATGCTAATTTTCCCCATGTTTGTCCTTTTCCCAATAAGATTAATGAGTTATTAGATCATAAGTTTTGGCAGACGAAATAAACCATTCTTGATCCTTTCTAATCTAAGGGTAATAAAACGCTCACCGTTGTTCCTTGATACAAAACACTATCCAGTTTAATCTTACCTCGATGATTATCTGCGATCGCTGCTGCAATGGCTAATCCTAAACCGCTTCCTCCTGTCATAGAAGATTCATATTGATGTTGACGGGCGGGATCTATACGATAAAATCTATCAAATAGGCGATCAATTTCTTCTGGTTTAATACCAACTCCATTATCTTTTATCTGTACTTTTAATTGCATCTGGCGATCGAGTTCAATGGTTTGCAAAATAATATCAACTTTAGGATTTGGATTAATCGCAGAAAGATTCGTATAAGTTAAAGCATTGCTAATCAAATTAGTAAATAGACGAGCAAGTTGATTCCAGTCTCCTTTAACGGTAAAGGGTTCTTTAAGGAAACTATTTTCAGGATCTAAGACTTGAAATGATAATTTTATCTTTTTCACTTCTGCAAAAATACGTTGTTCTTCTATCACTTCTAAGAGTAACGCATCTAGGGGAATTTCTTGAAAATTGACTTGTAATGTACCGCTATCGGAACGAGCTAAAAAGAGTAAATCATTGACCAGATTTCCTAAGCGTTTGGTTAATCTTTCGATAACTTGTAGTTGTTTGGTTTGAATGTCTGGGTTAGTATCAGGATAGGCTAAAGCCCGTTGGACATTGGTTTGAATCATTGCAATGGGATTTCGTAATTCATGTGAGGCATCGGCGGTAAATTGTCTTAGACTTTGATAAGAGTCTTTAACAGGTTTAATCGCAATACCAGACAGAAACCAGCCAATCGCAGCAACACAGGCTAACATGAGGCTAATTCCCGCAGTTAAGTCCACAATTAAGCGACGGGTGGGTTTAGTGACTTCAAACCACGGATGACTGACCCTAAGATAGCCTAGCACCTGATGATTGATTTCGATCCGTTCGGTGACTTGACGCAGAAGATTATCAAAAGATAAACGGACTGTGGTAGCGGTACGATTAGGATTAAGGGGGATAATCGGCGCATCGCTGAAGGTTGACCAAATTCGCTTTCCTTGGGGGTTAAACCACTCTAAATCAATATGATCATCTTCCACTGCACTGACATTGGGGCGAAAGGTGGCATCTATGTTAATCTGGGGACGGTTATTATCAGTAATTGACTCAATCACTAGGGAACGATTAATCACTTCTACCACGTGTTTTAGTGTATCATAAATGCGATCGATTAAGGTACTTCTGACATAAAAATAAATTACAGTTGCAAAGAGTAACAGGAGAATTGCGGTAATGATAGTGTACCATAGGGCTAAACGGCGACGGGTAGTTTGAAACATTTTTCTAAATTATGAATTATGAATTATAAATTATGAATTTTTTGTAGGGTGGGCTTTGCCCACCACAACAATAATTATTACCTACAACAATTTCTCTAACCATGATTGTAAGGGAGTTTCTAGGTTTTGGTTAGGGGGGAAACCTTGTAAGGGTGGTTCAATTTTTGTATCGGTAATGATAGCGATATAAGTATCTTCGCTAAGAGTTTGACAGAGGGTTAATAGGGTTTGACTTGGGGTGTCTCCATAGAAAATGAGGGGAAGTTTGGGAAGGTTGAATTGTTTGGTGACGGTGATGATAAAGTCTTCGAGATCATAGATATCGTTAATGGTTGGTTTAGCTATATCAAGGGTTTTATAAATGCGGTTAGCTAATGCTTTAGCGAGTTTATCGGAGTTAGTTTGTTGGGTTAGAGGTGCGATATTGATGGGGATGGGTTTGGGGTTAAGGTGTTGACAAATTT
>JBFRWB010000241.1:0-40341 GCA_051439375.1 Microcystaceae cyanobacterium | reverse complement strand
AACCTGCAATATAGAGAAAGAGAAGACCACGGATAATAAAAACACCCATATGATCTAAACGACCCTCAACGATGAGACGGGGATAGCCTTCAGGGCCACAAAGGGCTTCTGCATAACGTTCCGCCCGTTTTTGACCGGATTGGGGATCATCAGTGGTATTGAGAAAGTTTTTGGCTTTAGCTTGGTAAGCTGCTGACTCACTACAGGGAGTTAAATGATCTAAATCTGCATGAGCAGCAGGAGCAAAATTGAACCAGAGGGTGGCCATTAAAATAAACGCCAACAATCGTTTCAGAGACATGGTTTCCTTTTGTTACACAAAAAACGACGATTTGGAATACAAGAGACAACAATTTAAAGGACTTAACCAGTTACCCTAACTCTGCCGATTTTGCTGAGTTAGGATTAAACTACTAAGGGTCGTCTTTCGTATCAACCTAGCAGAGAATGGCTACTATTATCGCAATTGAAACAAGTTGTGACGAAACTGCCGTTGCAATCGTAAAGAATCGTAATATTTTAAGCAGTGTGGTGGCCTCTCAAATTGACCTTCATCGCTGCTTTGGTGGAGTTGTCCCTGAAATGGCTTCCCGTCAGCACTTAACGACCATTAATCTCTGTTTAGAAGAAGCATTGAGTCAAGCCAATTGCTCATGGCCAGAGATAGATGCTATTGCCGCAACCGTTGCTCCCGGTTTGGTGGGTGCGCTGATGGTGGGAATGACAACAGCTAAAACCCTCTGTATCGTACATCAAAAACCCTTTATTGGAGTCCATCACCTCGAAGGACATATTTGTGCCACTTACCTCAGTCATCCCACTTGGCAACCCCCATTTTTGTGTCTGTTGGTATCAGGAGGCCATACTAGCCTTATTTTAGTCCAGGGCTATGGTGACTATCAGCAACTAGGGGTAACACACGATGATGCAGCCGGAGAAGCGTTTGATAAGGTAGCCAGATTACTGGATTTAAGCTATCCGGGGGGACCTGCCATTGATAAATTGGCAAAAATGGGGAATCCTGAAGCTTTTAAACTACCTGAAGGCCGTATTTCTTTACCGAATGGGGGCTTTCATCCCTATGATTTCAGCTTCAGTGGCTTAAAAACGGCTGTTTTACGACTAACACAACAGTTAAAACAGGAAAATAACGAGTTACCGACGGCAGACTTAGCTGCAAGTTTTCAAAATACCGTTGCTCGTTCTTTAACCAAAAAAACCATTACCTGTGCGCTAGATCATGGGATTAATAAAATTACCATAGGTGGGGGTGTGGCAGCCAATAGCGAGTTAAGGCGACAATTACAAAAAGCAGCCCAAAAACACGGGTTAGCTGTCCACTTTCCCCCTTTAAGTCTCTGTACCGACAATGCAGCTATGATTGCTTGTGCAGCCGCCGAACATTTTAATCAAGGGCAGATTTCTTCCCTCAATTTAGGGGTACAATCTCGGTTAGGAATTACACAGGCGATGAAGTTATATGATTGAATCAAAATTTGCTTCAGATAACTTTTTAATTTCTGGTAGCTTAGTGACAATTTTTTGACGTATCTCTTCTCTTTGCTTAATTAATTGATGGATTAAATCAACTAATTTACTTTGGTTAGGGACAAAGAGTTCTTGGGGCGCAATAAACAGCGGCTCAAGATTAAAGTGTTGATAAAGACCTTCAAACTTTCCTTGATAAGTAATACAAGCGATAGGTGTTCCTTGACCCATGCAAGCAATTCCTAAGTGCATTCTACCAGTGACGACGCAATCGGCATTTTTCACAATGGCTTTAATTTCCTTAGTTCGACAGGGAAAAGGAATTTTAAAGCAAACAGAAGCTACTTCTTCAGGAAGTTTTTGCAAAACTCTATCTAAAAGTATCTTGTCGTTAACGCCTTTAACTGTACGAATATCATGGGGAAGAAAAATAAAACTTAATTGTTGATTGTCGTTGTGTAATTTCGTTAAAGCATCTACACAAACACGAACAAGATCATTGGCTTTTACGCCTTCTAAACGATTGAACAGTAGAGCATGAATATTTAGCCCCACTACTACTTTATTCTGTTCTTTTTGTGAATTAATCCAATTTAAAACCTTATCTAAAACCTCTGACTGTTCAACGGGTTTTAATAAAAATGCAACGTCTGCCACCAAGGCCGCAGAATGATCAACAAACTCTGTTAATCGTTGATGAGATATCTGATCCCTTGCACAGAGTTTTGCTCTAGATGGTAACCCACTTAATAAGTCTTGGGATAATTGAGTCGGTTTACGATTATAGCTAAATCCTAGAATTCCTGATGATAAACCAAGCAGTGAAGCAATTTCTACCAATTTAACCCTTTTGAAAGTTGCAAAATTAGAATAATATCCATCCATCATATCTGCCCCTAAACAATATAGCCGTTCATATTGATTAATTTGCCAACCGGCCGATAGATATGTAGTGAGAAAATTATACCAGTTAGAATAAACTAAAAAGCCTCTCAGTTTGATATTAGGGATGTTATTTACAGGATAAAAGTCTTTGCTTGTATGATCAATCACACTGATATGTTTAATCCCTTTTTGTTCTAGATAATCTGCCGTTGCTAACACCATGGCTTCATCCCCTAAACTTCCGGGATCAGCCGGTGCTAGAATAATCGCTGAAGATGGGACACGACGAATAATCTTTAAGCGGCAAAGACTAGATAGCAAAATTGCATAGATACGGTTGAATAGAGAGAAGACAATTCGTAAAATACTTAATAGAAAATCACTCATAATTTCTTGACCAATAAACTAGGTAACTCGATTTAATTTTTGGGATACAAAACAAAGATGCTTAATCAATTTAGGAAGACGGAGTAATTAAAACCTCTAAAGAAAGATTAACCTCTTCATCTGTAAATTGAGGAATAAAGTTACTAAGTAACAAGATAGATTTAAGTAAAGCGACAACCTTCAAATTGATTGCACTACGACCTAAGACATTGTAAATGTGTTGGGGACTTATTTGTTTATAGCTCTTCATAAAAGAATTCATAATTGGGTCATTTTTCGGTTAACATAAAAGGTACATATTGAGATATTTTAAGTCATCTCAAGTTCCTGTAACGATACCATGGATGTGCTTTTTTGTCTAGCAAACGTTTTAGACCGTTTTTTTGACCCGTTAAGATGGTAACACTATGAAATTATTTCATCCCG
This sequence comes from Microcystaceae cyanobacterium, assembly GCA_051439375.1. Taxonomy (GTDB): domain Bacteria; phylum Cyanobacteriota; class Cyanobacteriia; order Cyanobacteriales; family Microcystaceae; genus JBGTGT01. The sequence goes on along the minus strand of JBFRWB010000241.1, from coordinate 37,155 downwards.
GACTCCGAGAACTCTTAAATATCAATCAATATTTAACACACCATAAAATAGGATTTTTGACTATCGAAGTGCCATTACCAAAGTGGGTACAATCCATCAGTCAACAAATCCCAAATTACACATTAGCATTATTTATTCGGCGTGAGTGTCGCCATGTAATAATGGGTTTACAGTCTTTAAAACTTAAAGAAATTGATAGTATTTATGTTATAGAAATTTATAATCAACATTTACTCTTTTTATTACCTTTGCTAAAATTAACGGGTAAAAAGATATTTCTGGGTCTGCATGGGAATCAAACTCTAGCTCAAGAAAGCCAAATTAAAGCTTTAGGGTTTCGTCTTCTAAAATCTTACTTAGCAGTTTCTCCCGAAGCAAAAGCTGTTTTACTCGAATTAGACGATGATTTTATTGAGCCTCAATATCAATTGCCTAAAAAATCTAAAGTAGTGATTCCCCACCCCATGATCAGTGAGGTTATGCCTCGGTTTGCAAAGGGGGAAAGGTTGTCACAAACTGATAAAGTTAAAATTGGTATGGTTGGCATGATTCGCTCTGACAAACCCATTAAAAAAATCCTCATAAAAATTGTTGACTATGCCAAGAAACACCCTAACTGTGAAATTGTTATTGGGATGCCCAAAAAACAAATTCCGAAATTTATTAAAGAATTAGGGATAAGAATCCTAGATACAACAAAGGAAAAAGATTATTTTGAGGTTTTAAGAAATTTAGATATTCTCGTCACTTATTTTGATAAAGATCGCTATTTTTACCGTGCAAGTGGTGTTATTAGTGATGCGGGTTCTTGTGGATGCTATATTATAGCTCCCGATTATCCCCTCATAAAACACCAAATTACTTGGCCCACTTCTATTGGAGAGACTTTTTCCAATGTTGAAGAAATTGATACAGTTTTAGATAAGGGAATTTCTCAGGTGCGAGAATTAGGTCAGGATAATCACTGGGAATGGCGTAAAAAAAGAAATGCAGAATACATTGCTAAGTGTCTTTTTCCCGACGTTGCTGATAATAGCAAAGAAGAATAAAAGCTTTTTAGCTCTCTTGAAACCACGATCAATACTTACAACTTATATAGCGTTATATAGCGTTTCCCATCATTATTAGACAATTTATCCCTAAATATCGGGGAAGTCGCTTTTGCTTCTGGCATTATTTTTTGAGGAAGGTAAGAAAATTGGTCTGTCCTGCTTACCTATAGGCTCAACTACCATGTTATTAACTATTAAGCTAATGTTTCGGGACAATAACCCAAACCACGGGTAAATTGTTGTCGAAATGCTTCGATATCCCCCATATCGGGCATACCATGAGAAACGATCGCCACTTGGTAACGGCGCATCACGTCAATGGGAGACTGGCCAGTTTCTAAACTCCAGAAAACCATTTGTAAACGGATCTCAGGATTATAAGGAACACCTAATTCGTTCATATACGCTTTAAAATTTCCATGTTGATAGGGAGATAAAGGATTATGGAATCTCACTCTCACAATCCACCCATTAATTTGGTGGATCACCGTCATACTTGCTCTAGAATCGTAATTCATTCCTTGCAAATATTCAATCACCCGTAACGTTAAGCTGGCATTTGCCAAGTAGTATAAATAGTCCATTTTTGCCCCTTCTTAAGTCTGTATCTACCTTTAAGTGTTGCAAACAATTGCCCCTTTTTTCTATGGTTAAAGCCCCCATTTCATCAAGGGTATCATGGGGGAAACTACCCAACTTTAGCAATATGAACTATGTCTAACAATCTACTGTCTGATTATAACTACTGTTTACCGACTCAACTGATTGCTCAAACCCCTGTTATTCCTAGAGATCAGTCCCGCTTATTGGTGGTTGAATCTCCTAGCCAACATCATCATCAGTATTTCTATCAACTCCCTCAGTGGTTACAGGAAGGGGATTTATTAGTATTAAATAATACGAAAGTTATTCCCGCCCGACTTTATGGGCAAAAAACAACGGGCGCACCTGTAGAAATTCTTTTATTAGAGCAACTGGGACATAATCGTTGGCTAACCCTTGTAAAACCCGGAAAAAAATTTAAGATTGGTTCAAAAATTTATTTTTCCCCTGAATTAGAAGCTACCGTCATTGATAGGGATGAAGAAACTGGGGGACGAATCTTAGGGTTTCACTGGTCGTCAGAAGCTAATTTTTGGGATATTTTAGAAAAAGTCGGACAAATTCCCTTTCCTCCTTATGTAAAGGACTCTCAAGCCCAACCTGATCAATATCAAACGATTTACGCCCAAATTCCGGGAGCAGTCGCTGCACCAACAGCCGGACTTCACTTTACAGATCGTGTGTTCCAAGGTTTAACAGAAAAGGGAATTAATACCGCAGAGATCACCCTTCATGTGGGTGTGGGCACATTTCGCCCCGTTGAAGTGGATAATATTAAAGACCATCAAATGCACGCTGAGTGGTTAGAAATTCCCCCTCTTACGGTCGAAAAAATTAAACAAACCAAAGCGCAAGAAAGACGGGTATTTGCAGTAGGAACAACGGTTGTACGAGCCTTGGAAGGGGCAACACAGGGTCAAACGTTAAGCCCTTTTAGGGGGAAAACAGACATTTTTATTCATCCGGGATATCAATGGCGTATTATTGACGGTCTAATTACTAATTTTCACCTACCTAAATCATCCCTTTTAATGTTAGTTAGTGCTTTAATTGGACGAGAACGATTATTGAGTTTATATGAGGAAGCCATTAACAAACAATATCGTTTCTATTCTTTTGGGGATGCTATGTTAATCTTACCTGATGCTAAACTCACAACAATGTTAAGCAATCAGTAATTTAGAACTACAAAACCAGCGATTTAACGCTTTAGGTTCAATTGTTCGCAATTGAAAAAATTTGTTATTTCCTGTCATTAAAATCCGTTAAACCCTTTACAATTAAGGTCTGAAGTTGTGTTCTCTAACCAAACAAAAAAATGACGCTCAAAATTCTTATTGTTGAAGATGACCCTCTCATGCAGCTAGGCTTAGAACAAGCCCTACAAGAACAGCCCGACCTTGAAATCATCGGACAAGCAGATGATGGATATTCAGGGGTGCAAAAAGCCCTAAAATTACAACCTGACATTGTGGTGATGGATATTGGCTTACCCCGTCTTGATGGTATTGCTGCAACGCAACAAATTAAGGAGAAAAACCCTCAAATTCATATTGTTATTTTAACCTCTCATACTTTGGCAACAGAAGTCGTTGCTGCCCTTTCTAGTGGTGCAGATGCTTATTGTGTTAAAGGGGCTAATTCAGAGAGATTATTAGCTGCAATTGAGGCGGCTAAAGAGGGAGCAACCTATTTAGATCCTCAAGTCGCACGCATGGTTGTTAATCATTTAAAACCACCCACACCTCAAGTCAGTGAAAATCTTGCTAGTTTATCTCAACGAGAAATGGATGTTTTAAAATTAATTGTAGAGGGAAAGAGTAATAATGAGATTGCTAAGGAACTCTATTTAAGCATCAATACGATTAAAACCCATGTTCGAGGAATTATGAATAAATTATCAGTTGATGATCGAGTTCAAGCGGCAGTACTAGCTTTACGTTCTGGTTTAGTTTGATTGTCGATTCTTCTTGCTTTTTTTCTTAACTTTAACTTGTTATCCCTGTTTTATTTTCTAACCTATGTTGCACTTAACTGGCTATTCTACTCTTAGTAAGCTGCATGAGAGTCACAAATCTTTAGTTTATAAAGGATTTCGAGAAGCGGATCAGAAAAGACTCATTTTTAAAATTCTTAAACAAGAATATCCATCTCCCCTAGAATTAATCCACTATCGACAAGAATATGAACTTACCCGTCGCTTGGATAGTGAGCTAGTCATTCGTAGTTATGGCTTAAAGAACTATCAAAATACCCTCATTATTCTGTTAGAAGATTTCGGTGGAATGGCGTTAAATCAATCGATACGTCAGGGTTCTTTATCGTTAGAATCTAAACTAAAAATTGCGATTAAAATTAGTGAAGGATTAGGCTATATTCATAATGCAAAAATTATTCATAAAGATATTAATCCCGCCAATTTAGTCATTAACTTGGAAACGGAAGAACTGAAGATTATTGATTTTGGCATTTCTACTGATTTAGCACAAGAAAATCCTCTCTTAAAAAGTCCAAATCTTTTAGAAGGAACACTGTACTATCTTTCTCCTGAACAAACGGGACGGATGAATTGTGCTTTAGATTATCGTACTGATTTTTATTCTTTTGGGGCAACCCTTTATGAATTATTTACTCATCAGCCGCCTTTTCTAAGTCAAGATGAACTAGAATTAATTCATTGTCATTTAGCAAAAACGCCCCCTCCTCCCCATCAAATTAATTCTAATATTCCCCCTACTTTATCGGGAATTATTCTTAAATTATTAGCCAAGCAAGCGGATGAGCGTTATCAGAGTGCTTATGGAATTCAGGTTGATTTAGAAACTTGTTTAAAACAATTGCAAAATAATCAAGTTTTAGTATTCAATTTAGCACAAGAAGACTATTCTAAGCGATTTCGATTACCTCAAAAACTCTATGGACGAGAACAAGAAATTAAGCAGCTTCTTACGGTGTTTGATCGAGTTTGTTGCCCTAGAAAGAATCCTAGTGAAATGGTCTTAATCTCAGGATATTCAGGGATTGGTAAATCAGCCCTTGTCAAAGAAATTTATAAGCCCGTGACTCAAGCAAAAGGATATTTTATCAGTGGAAAATTTGAACAATATCAACGCCATATTCCTTATTCTGCAATTATTCAAGCTTTTCAAGAATTAGTTGCTCAATTGTTAACAGAACGGGAGACAAAACTTGAGCGTTGGCGTAATCAAATACAACGTGCTTTAGGGAAGAATGGTCAGGTGATTGTTGATGTAATTCCTGAAGTAGAATTAATTATTGGTTCTCAACCCTCTATTTCTTCTTTACCTGTAACTGAAGCACAAAATCGTCTTAATCTCGTGTTTGAAAATTTTATTCAAATCTTTACTCAACCAGAACATCCTTTGGTGATCTTTTTAGATGATTTGCAATGGGCAGATCCCGCTTCTTTACAACTAATTCAAAAATTAGTAAGAGTTGAAAATAGAGGAAACTTACTATTAATTGGAGCTTATCGAGATAATGAAATTCATGCAACTCATCCTTGGAATGTTACCTTAGAGAACATTAAGCAGTCTCAGGTTAACCTGACAACCCTTTCTTTAACACCGCTCAGTTTAAAGACAGTCTGCCATTTCATTAAAGATACTTTTAAATGTTCTTTAGCTAAAGCAGAATGTTTATCTCGATTGATTATGCAGAAAACAGAAGGAAATCCATTTTTTATCAATGAATTCTTGAAATCTTTAGTGCATAAAAATCTCCTTTATTTTAATAATAATCAGCGCAGTTGGCAGTGGGATATACAACAAATTGAACAGCAAGAAATTGCCGCTAATGTTCTAGATTTAATGACTCAAAAAATAGAGATTTTAGATGATCGGACTCAAGGAATGCTGAAACAAGCTGCTTGTATTGGAAATCAATTTAATTTTCAAACATTAACCTTAGTTTGTGAACAGTCACCTAAAGCGATCGCTCAATCTTTAAAAACGGCTCTTAATGAAGGGTTTATTCTTTCTTTAAATAACTTGTATCAATCAGTAGAATCGATAGATTGGGAAAATTTATCACTAGATGAACAAACTAAAATAAGATATAAATTCGCTCATGATCGCATTCAACAAGTTACCTATTCCTTAATCCCTAATTCTGAAAAACAGACGATTCATTATAAAATTGGTCAATTATTTTTACGAAATATTTTCCCTCAAGATTACGAACAAAGAATCTTCGAGATTGTTAAGCATCTCAATGTAGCGATCGCAGAAATTAACACTTCTACGGAACGCCAACAATTAGCACAGCTAAACATCATAGCAGGGAAAAAGGCAAAAAAATCAGTAGCTTATGAATCCGCTTATCAATACTTTCATCTTAGTCGCATTTTACTTACTGTACAGGGATGGAAACAGAATTATAACTTAATGCTAGAAAGTTCAATAGAGTCCGCAGAAATGGCTTATTTAAGTGGCGAATTTACAACCATGGAACAGCTAATTAATGAAGTGTTAGAACAAGCAAAAACTCTGTTAGAAAAGGTTAAAGTGTATGAAATTAAAATCCAAGCTTATAAAAGTCAAAATCAGGTTAAAAAAGCCATTAATATAGCCCTTTCTGTCCTTGATAAGTTGGGAATAAGCTTATCATCAAATCCTAGTCTTTTACAAATTTTAGTCGATTATTATAAAATAAAAATGACATTAAAATGGCAGCAAAATAAGATAGATAATTTCATTGATCTTCCTACACTTGAAGATCAAACCTTACAAGCAGCGATTAGAATTCTTGCAGAATTATTACCTGTCACTTATTACTCTTCACCTAAATTAATGGCTATGGTCATTTTTAAAATGGTCGATATTTCAATTAACCACGGAATAAGTCTTTATACCCCTATTACATTTGCTAGTTATGGCGGTCTCCTCTGTGGTAAATTTAATGATATTAAAACAGGGTATAAATTTGGTCAACTGGCTCTGAACTTATTAGATAAACTAGAAATTACAAGGTTGAGAACCCGCACAACTCATATAGCAAGTTTTGCCACTGTACATTGGAAAGAACCGTTAAGAAATTGTTTGACACTTTTAGAATATTCTTATCAAGAAGGGGTAGAAAATGGAGATTTAGAATACGCTGCACTAGGTTTATTTAACTATAGCTTTTGTTCTTATTTCTGTGGTCGAGACTTGACAACGTTACAACAAGAATTGTCTGAATATATAGAAGCGATCGCTAAGATAAATCAAACATTCGCTCAACAGCGAGTGGCTGTTTATCAGCAGGTGATCACTAATTTAATTGAAGCAACCAATGAGCCTGATGTATTAAAAGGTGACTATTTTGATGAATACTTGGTTTTAAATGATGTTCAATTTAATCAAAACTTTAATGCTATTTTTCATTTTTATCTCAACAAAATTATTCTGAATTATTTATTTGGTCATTATGAACAGGGCTATCAAAACTGTAATCATTTAATTGCATATAAAGAAAAAAATATCGCTTCTGTTACTGTTCCTATTTTTTATTTTTACGATGCTTTAACTATTTTAGCAAGGCTTCCTGACTTAAGGAAAAAAGAAAAAAAATCTGCCCTTAAAAGATTGAATGCAAATCGTAATTTTTTACAAAAAGTTTCTCATTTTTCACCTAGCAATCATTTACATAAATTTTATTTAGTTGAAGCTGAATATCATAGCTATTGCCATAATATAAACCAAGCTATCTCATTTTATGAAAAGGCAATTAAATCTGCTGAAGAATATCAATACTGTAATGAACTCGCTTTAATTAATGAACGAATCGCTTGTTTTTATCTACAACAGGGTAAAGATAAAATTGCTCAAGCTTATCTAATTGAAGCTCGATATTTATATTCAAAGTGGGGTGCAGTTACTAAAGTGACTTATCTTGAAGAAGTTTATTCTAATTTACTCTCTCTACAGAAAAAATATATCTTCTCATATTCTACCAAATCTTCCCTATCAACCACCAGTGAAACAAGTAGCACAGAAGCCTTAGACTTACAAACAGTTATTAAAGCATCGCAAATTTTATCAGAAGAAATTATGCTTGATCCCTTACTAGAAAAATTAATGAAAGTGGTATTAGAAAATGCAGGCGCACAAAAGGGATTTTTGATGCTAGAAAAAGATAGTGAGTTAAGTGTAGAAGCCGTAGGAGAAATAGATCCCTTATCTATTACCGTTCGTCAATCATTACCGTTACGAACCTATCCAACTTTATCATCTGCTATCGTTAACTATGTTAAAAGAACTCGAAACAGTTTTATTTTGGATGACCCAGATCAAGAGATAGCTATTCAGTTAGAATCCGATTTACACCAAGGTGAAGTGAAATCTATTCTTTGTACTCCCATCGTTAAGCAAGGGAAGTTCATTGGTTTACTGTATCTTGAAAATAATCTGACAGAGAATGCTTTTACAAAAGAACGACTCAAGGTATTAGAGTTACTCTTAACTCAAATTGCTATCTCTTTGGAAAATGCAACTTATTACGAAAGAATGTCCAATTTAAACTACTCTTTGAGGGAAGAAATTAAAGTCCGTCGAAAAACTGAACAGCAATTAAGAGAAAGTGAAGAACGCTTTCGTATTATTGCAGATACCTCACCCGTTCCCTTGGCAATTACCCGTTTTAGCGATGGAGAAATTCGTTATGCCAATCCTGCGTGTAATTTAGCCGTGAATTCTCCACCAAACGGACTATTGGGACGAAAATCTGCTGATTTTTATGTTAACCCCCAAGAACGTCTAAAATTTCTTCAGCAAGTCAGAGAAGAAGGAAAAGCCGATAATTGTGAAGTTTTGGTCAAAAAAATAGATGGTACGCAATTTTGGATTAATGCGTCTTCTCGTCCGATTATCTTTGATGGCGAACAAATGCTCTTGACTGCCTTTTTCGATTTAACCGAACGTAAACGAAATGAGGAATTTCAAGAAAATTATAGACAGCATTTGGAAATGGAAGTTAAAGAACAGACTAAAGAACTATCCCAGACTTTAGAAGTTCTTAAAGCAACTCAAACCGAATTAGTCTTAGAAAATAGCCTTTTAAGGGAAGCAGAACCCATCACCACCTACAATTATCAGGTGGGAGGAAGTCTTCCCATTGATGCACCTACTTATGTAGTGCGATCTGCTGATCGTCAATTGTATAAAGCCTTAAAATTAGGGGAATATTGCTATATTTTGAACCCACGTCAAATGGGAAAGTCAAGTTTACAGGTACAGATGATGAAGCGTCTCACATCAGAGGGTTTTCTCTGTGCTTCGGTCGATTTGTCTGCTATTGGTAATCGACAAGTGACCCTTGAACAATGGTACGCAGGCTTTACCTATACCCTTGTTAGCCAGCTTAAAGGGATGAATCTAAGGGAATTTCGGGGATGGTGGAAGGAAAATAATTTTTTATCCCCTGTTAAGCGGTTAGGTGAATGGATTGAGGCAATTTTAATCCCTCAAATATCAGAAAAGATGGTAATTTTTATCGATGAAATTGATAGCGTTTTAGATTTAGAGATAGAATTAGATGACTTTTTTATCTTGTTACGGTACTTTTGGAACAAAAGAGCAGATAATCCTGATTACAAGAAGCTTAATTTCGTTTTTCTCGGTGTAGCGACTCCCTCTCAATTATTATCAGATAATACTCGTACTCCCTTTAATATTGGCACATTTATTCAACTTAAAGGTTTTCAGGTTCATGAAGCGCAACCCCTTATTCAAGGATTAAGCGAAAAAGTGAGCAATCCTCAAGCCTTTTTAAAGGAAATTCTCCATTGGACTAATGGTCAACCCTTTTTAACTCAAAAAATTTGTAAATTGCTGCGAAACGCTTCTGATGCTATCCCCTTAAACCAAGAAGCAGAATGGGTTCAAAATTTAGTGGAAACCCGAATTATTAACCACTGGGAAAGTCAAGATGAGCCCGAACATTTAAAGACAATTCGCGATCGCTTACTGTCTAGTTATCCCAAACTCCCCCATTTATTCACCTTATATCATCAAATTTATCGAGAATCAAAAACAATGTCCCATGATTCCCAAGAAGAGCGAGAATTGATTCTTTCAGGGTTAATCATTAAGGAAAATGGTTACTTATACGTTCAAAACCCCATTTATTACCAAATTTTTGACGAGGCGTGGATTGCTGTAGTAACTAAAGCTTAACAAAACCACGTAAAACTGTTAAGATAGCCGTTTAATAAGAAGTTAAACACAAAACCCCAAAATATAAAGTTTGTATGTGTTTTTTACAAAGATTGGGTAAAGGGTGGTCTAGACTGAAAACACAATATTCCAATAGCAAGGGATTTCCAGCGAACTGGCCGGAGATGACCTGCTTTGCCTGTCTTTATTCTCGTTTACTTTTGTTTACCCTTACTTAACATATCTTAAGTTATGAATACATTTTTTTATTGACTCTTAAGACAAATTTTGAATCCTTATTGTCTTTCTTTCTAGATCCTCTCTCTCTAAACTATCATGAATACCCTCAATTCTATTAAGTCGCCTCTACCCACTGCTGCGTCTCCGTCTTCCATCCGTCATCATAACTTCTTGAGTATTGGTGCAAGAGGAGTCGGGAAAACAGTCTTTTTTGTCAGTCATTACAACCAAACTCTGTCTTCCTCTGACGACTCATCCCTACGATTTGAGACTCATGAAGTAGAAACAAAAGAAATTATCGAGAAGATTGGCAATTATGTCAAAAATAATGGCAAATATCCCCCTGCCACCATGAAAATGACCAATTTTGACTTTTTGGTACAGCAAACAACCGAAAGTCAGTCTTCTCCTCTTTGTGAAGTGTGCTGGTGGGACACACCGGGAGAATCTTGTCAATTGTATAATCCCGTATTTTTAACAATGATGTTAAGTGTAGATGGAAGTTGCCTGTTCCTTGATGGTCAACAGTTAGTAGAAAATGCAGAAAATCCCCAAAAAATCCAAGAACAACTACAACCCATCGAGACATTTGTAGAATTGTTGCATCATAATGGCTTTCATTATCCCATTGCCTTGATTTTGACAAAGTGTGATCTACTAACAGAGGAAAAAGACTGGAAAATACTCGAACAAACGCTTAAAGGACTCAGACAGAACTGGAATCAACTAGAAATCAATTATCGTATTTTTTACTCTGAAATCCCCATTGTTAAGCAAGATCAGCATTACACCCTACAAGTTAAAAGTAAAGAGAATGGGTTGACATGGTTAGTAGAAGCAGCACAAAGAACAGTAAAACGAAAACCAGAAATTGCGATCGCCGATGATAGGGTTTCTGAGGTCTTCCCTGACCAACCCCAAAAGACAAAATGGGGAATTCCTGTCTCTTTAAGCAAAAAAGCAGCACTTTTATTGTCATTTTTAGTGGCTACCACCCTATTGAGTTTAGGAAGTCTTTTCTTAGTAGAACGAGCCGTCAACTCCGAACAAGAGATACCAGCTATTTTACCAATGGATAATTAATCAAATAAAATAGAGGCCGAATCCCAAACCAGTAAATAAATGCAAATTTATCTTGACTACAGTGCAACCACTCCCCCTAGAACAGAGGTGATTAAGGCCGTTGAGTCCCAATTAAGGGAAAATTGGGGAAATCCTTCCAGTTTGCACGAATGGGGACAACGTTCAGCTATCACCCTTGAAATGGCTCGGTTGAGGGTGGCTCACCTCATTCATGCAGCAAACCCCGATTCTATTGTTTTCACCTCTGGAGGAACAGAAGCAGATAATAGTGCCATCATGGGAATTGCTCGTCAATATGCCACACCACAACATCTCATTATTTCTAGTGTAGAACATTCAGCGATCGCAGAACCGGCTCGTCAATTAGAGTCAGAAGGGTGGGAAATTAGCCGCTTACCTGTCAATGCTCAAGGTAGAGTTAATCCTTTGGACTTAAAAGCAGCCATTCAAGAGAATACAGTTTTAATTTCTATTATTTATGGACAAAGCGAGGTAGGAACATTACAACCCATCGAAGCCTTGGGACAAATCGCTCGATCGCATAATATTCCCTTTCACACCGATGCAGTACAAGTGGCGGGAAGGCTACCGATTGATGTACAGGGATTACCTATTGATTTATTATCCTTATCGAGTCACAAAATTTACGGAATTCAAGGTGCAGGCGCATTATATATCCGAGAAGGGTTAAAAATCCTGCCCTTACTCGCAGGAGGGGGACAAGAAAGACAATTACGCTCTGGGACACAAGCGGTTGCTGCTATCGCAGGGTTAGGTGTGGCAGCAGACTGTGCCTTACAAGAGATAGACAAAGAAACTCAACGGTTAAGGGAATTGCGAGATCGTCTCTTTTTGCTTTTAGCAGACTGTCCCTATTTACAACCAACCGGCGATCGCATTTATCGCCTACCGCACCATGTTAGTTTTATTGTGTGTCCTCCTGAGTATGCATCTGCTTCGACCTCAATTACGGGGAAAACTCTAGTCAGACAGTTGAATTTAGCAGGAATTGGCATTAGTGCAGGTTCAGCTTGTCACAGTGGAAAATTGAGTCCGAGTCCGATTTTACAAGCGATGGGATATTCAGAGCAAGAAGGTTTAAGAGGCATTCGTCTGACTTTAGGAAGAGAAACAACCTTAGAGGATATTAATTGGACAGCAATGGTATTAAAGCAAGTATTAAACCGTTTATGGAAAGAGCCAATAATTAAAGCAAGCCTAACATAGACACTACCCAAAACCTAATAAGCTGTTCATCACCTAAATTGGTATATGAAGAAAGTAAATGGCAATTGGCACTTTTGGGATGCTCCCAACCCGAAACCAGCAAACCAGCAAACCTGAAACCCGAAACCCGAAACCCGAAACCCGAAACCTGACACCCGACACCTGAAACCCGAAACCCGAAACCTGACACCCGAAACCTGACACCCAACACCCGACATCTGGAACAATAATTCGTTTTTTGGCCTCATCCATCCTACAATGGATAGGCATTTATCCTGTATGCTTAAATAGATCGTCCGACTTCATACTTCCGACTTCGTTAAGAAGGTGGATCTTCCAAGATAGTTAAGTGTATGCTATTGCCTAAGTTAGTGTGAGGAGTTAGCTGAATGACATTCCGTGACCGCAATAGTGCCTTACAGGTACTCAAAGAAACCAGTCGCACCTTTTACATCCCCATTAGTCGTTTACCCGATCATCTCCAAGAGGCAGTTACATCAGCCTACCTCTGTATGCGGGCGATCGATGACATCGAGGATCATGAAACCTTGAATGGGTTAACCAAAGCGAAGATTTTACGCAAAATTAGTTTAAATCTGCAATCAGGGACGGCTAATTCAACCCCAGAAGACTTTGCTAAAGGGTTAGAAGGATATCAGTCTTTAATTCCAGAGGTGAGTCAACGGGTAGGAGAATGGGCGTTACTTGCCCCTGACAGCATTGCTCCTCGTATTTGGGATGCAACAGCCACAATGGCTGATCGTATGGCTTATTGGGCGGAAAATAACTGGGAAATCGGGACAGAGCGAGAACTTGACCAATATACTTTTAGTGTGGCTGGTGCGGTTGGCTTACTCCTATCGGATTTGTGGGCATGGTACGACGGTACACAGACAAGTCGCTCTGATGCCATTGGCTTTGGCCGTGGCCTACAGGCGGTTAATATTGCTCGTAATTATCGGGAAGATTTAAAACGAGGGGTAAGTTTTTTCCCCCAAGGGTGGACACCTTCGGATATTCACAATTATGCTCGTCGTAACCTTGCTTTAGCTGATCGTTATACGGAATCTTTACCATCGGGGCCAGCGTTAGATTTTTGTCGTATCCCCCTTGCCTTAGCCCACGGCACCATTCAAGTGTTAGCGTTAGGCAAGGAAAAACTAAGTCGCAGCGATGTGATGGCTTTAGTTCAAAAAGTGGCCAGTTAACTAATTAATATGTTTATTATTGGGAGTGCAAGGAAGAAAGATAACCAGACTTCCTCAACTCCTGATCTTTTTAGATTTATGAAAAAACCGCTTGTTAGTCGCAAACTCATAAAATTTTTAGCAGGGGGAGGGGTAGCAGCGACTGTTAATATCGTTTTAATGGCCTATTTAATCAATCATCGAGGATTTGATACCCCTCTCTTACGAAATATGGCGAATTTACTCGCTATTGAAGCCGGAATTGTTATTAGTTTTGTTATCTATCGCACATGGGTTTGGCGAGGGCAAGAAAAGTCCCTCAGAAAAATTCTTTTTCATCAATTCCCTCTGTATCATTTAGCTGGGGGTTCGGCTTTATTGGCTCGTACTTTAATCATTTTTCCCCTCTTAGACTGGTTAACCCTTAACTATTTAATTAATACCTTTATTGGGATGTTAGTGGGAACTGTCATCAATTATCATATAAGCGATCGCATTGTTTTTAAACCTCGGTCTAACTATAAAACTTCCCTGAGATAATCATGTATTTTCATTCTCTTACTTTACAAAAAGCCCTCAAGGAAAGTTATTTTTCTCCTAACCGAACTTTAAGCCATTCAGCTTATGTTACTCTCTTTATAAGCCTCTTTTTTCCCGTCAGAACCCTTGTGTTAGGGGGACAACTATTAGATAATTTACTTTACCCTTCTTATCAACAGCAAGAAATCATTAAACCAATTTTAATCACGGGAAATCCCCGTAGTGGTACAACTTTCTTACATCGTTTGTTAGCGAAGGATTGCCAATTTAGTAGTACTAAGTTATATCATACTATTTTTCCATCTGTTAGTTTTTATCGTCTATTTGACATAATTGAAAAGCCATTAAATAGTTTAATGACGTGGTTAGATAAAAGAAGTTTTGGCGGATGGCAAGGAATTCATAAAACTGAATTAAATGGCTACGAAGAAGATGAAACATTGTTTGTTTGGAGTCTGTTAACCCCAGTTATTAGTCTCTTATTTCCTTTTCCTAAACAGTTAGAAACGGCGACTTGGGTTGATAAACTTCCTCAACAAAACCGTGATCAATTAATGGGTTATTATCAAAATTGTTTAAAGCGTCATCTTTATGCAGAGGGAACGAATAAAACCCTACTAACTAAGAATACCACCTGTACAGGTCGTCTGGCTTCTATGCTAGAGCAGTTTCCAGATACTAGAGTTATTCATCTTATTCGTCACCCTTACCAAGCAATTCCCTCTTTGCTCAGTATGTATGCTGTTCCTTGGCGTAAATTTGCTCCTCAAACCAAAAAGACAGTAGATTCTTATGAATCCCTTGCCCGACTGTACGCCGACTATTATCGTTATCGGATGCAGCTTTTCCAAGTTATGGGTAATCAGAATTCTGCTAACTTAACTGAAATTTCTTATCAAAAATTAGTCAATGATCCTCTTACCACAGTAGAAACAATTTACCAAAAATTCGGACTAGAAATGAGTCCAGTTTTTCGAGATAAAATAAAACAGGAAACTCAATTAAATGTCCGCTATCAAAGTCATCATCACTACTCCTTAGAACAATTTGGTTTGAGTCAGCAACAAATTTATGAAATGATGCCAGATGTCTTTGAATTTTACGGATTTAATCCTTAATAGAAACTCATCTAATCTAAGAGTATAGTTTATCTTCATAAAAGACTTCACAGCAAACAGGGGTCACTTTTTGAAACCCTAAATGTTCTAAATAGGTTTGCCATCCTTCTTGTGTATCATCCATGGTTAAGTGTCCCAAAAGTCTCGCAACATCCGCAACCCACGGCACAGTCGTGATACGATAGCCTTGCCAATTCGTTTCAATGCTTAACCAGTCTGGACATTGAATGTGGCTTAGGGGGTTCGATAGTTGACAATCGGCGTAAAAGCAATAAATGATACTTTTTTGAGTCATTGAGTTAGAAAAATAGACTAGATTCAACCTATAATATATAAGAACTTTTTGGAAAATGCCCAGAATTTTTAACCTTTTTTTAAACAGCAATTTTAGCTACAATGATAGGTGAATTGATCGGTGGATTACTGCTTTTATTGTCTCTAGTCTCTACTGGCTACTATTGCTATGCAATTTACGCTTCAATTCACTTTTTCTCGGAGTTCACAGAAGTTGATTTCACATTTTCACCACCTATCACCCTACTCAGACCTTTATGTGGTTCTTACGAAGGAATGTATGCTATCTTAGCCAGTTGTTGTCAGCAAAATTATCCTAGCTATCAAGTTATTTTTACCGTTCAACATCCGAAGGATTCTGCGATTCCAATTGTTAGACAACTCCAACAAAATTTCTCCCACCTTGATATTACCTTAGTGATTAGTGATTGCGTCATTGGCGAAAATTTAAAAGTCAGTAATTTAGCCAATGGGATTAAACAAGCTAAACATGATATTTTGGTCTTCATGGATGGGGATATTAGAGTTAATCCTAATTATTTACAGCAAATTATTCAACCATTAAAACAAAATTCAAATAGTATTGTTACTTGCTTATATCGTTCTAAAACAGATAACTTTATTTCTGCTTTTGAGGCATTAGGAATTGTCACCCATTTTCATCCAAGTGTTTTAGTCGCAAGATTAGTCGAAGGAATTCAATATGGTTTTGGTTCAACTATTGTGATTCGTCACTCTATTTTAGAAAAGATTGGGGGACTAAAATCTATAGCAAATTGCCTTGCTGATGACTATAAGTTAGCTAATTTAGCTCATCAAGCCGGTTATCCTATTGTTCTTTCTTCTCAGATTGTAGAACATTATTTGGATACAAAGAGCTGGTCAGAACTCATTCAACGTCAAAGTCGTTGGTTACGCTGTATCCGCGTAGAACGCTTTTGGAGTTATGTGGGATTATCAATTACTTATGGTTTTGTTTTTGGGATTGTATTAGTAATTTTATTCCAAAATAATTTTCTTAGTTGGTTGATTTTAACCATTCTTTTAACCTTACGTCTTATCTTAGCATGGTTAGTGGGAATTTATTATTTCCAAGATGCTGCGGCTACAAAGTGGTTTTGGTTAGTTCCCTTAAGAGACATTTTGGGGATGATTATTTGGGGTTATAGTCTATTTGATAATACTGTGATTTGGCATAGTGAAAGATTTACTTTAATTGACAATGGAAAAATGATGCAAATAAGAGACAATTCAAGCATTGACAATTGATAGCGGTAGTAACTGGTTACTGGTACAGGTCATGGGCAATGACCAATAGGGACGAAATACCTTACAATGGATTAACAACAACTTTGTTGTCAAAGTATTTTTTGTTTATGAGACTTCTTTGAGGAAGATAGAGGCCTAAAAACTATCTAGATTACTATCTTTTCTCCGTTCTTCCTTAAAATCTTAAATTATAGCCCTAAAAATGTTTATTTAATCTTCGATAGTCATGAACCTAACCCATCCCTCTTCTACCAAGACTGATATCCTACAATATCTCCTTAAACAAGGACAGGCCACTGCTCAAACCTTAGCAGAGGTACTGGAAATTAGTCCCCAAGCCATTCGTCGTCATCTAAAAGACTTAGAAACTGAAGGATTCATTGAACATCAACCCATCAAGCAAGAGATTGGAAGACCCCAATATACTTATTATCTAAGTAAACAAGGAAAAGAACAATTTCCTCAAGGATATAGCAATTTTGCAGTTTCTTTTTTGGGTACATTAGTGGAAACCGTGGGAGAAAATCAAGTTACAGAAGTCTTTAAAAAACAATGGCAAAGAAAAGCAGAAGAATATCGCAATAAATTAGGAAAAGGTTCATTAAAAGATAGAGTCGATAAGTTAGCTGAATTAAGAAAAGCAGAGGGATATATGGCTGAGTTATATCCCATTGAGAAAGAAAAAGAAGGGTATATTTTAGCAGAACATCATTGCGCTATTTCTGATGTAGCTGAATCTTTTCCGACAGTATGTGGTCATGAATTAGAGATGTTTTCTGAGGTTTTACCCGACTGTACCATTGAACGAACCCATTGGCTCAATGATGGTGAACATAATTGTGGTTATTTAATACAAAAGAAATGAGTTTTTTAGATCGTTACGGTTCAGAAATTCTCTTAAGAACAGGAGAACATCTTCTACTCGTTTTCATTGCCATGATGATTGCTATTTTCATAGCAATTCCAATGGGAATTTTAATTACCCGTAAGCCCAAGTTAGCTAAATTTATTCTTGGACTAGCTAATGGAATTCAAACCCTTCCCAGTTTAGCTATTTTTGGCTTTTTAATTACTGTTCCTTTAGTTGGGGGAATTGGTAAAATCCCTGCCATTGTTGCTCTCATTTTATATGGCTTACTTCCAATTATTCGCAATACTTATACAGGAATTAGACAGATTGATAGAGGCGTAATTGAAGCTGGCTTATCATTAGGCTTAACCCCTAGACAAATATTAGTTAATATTGAATTACCCTTAGCACTAGAAATTATATTAGCAGGTATTCGCACAGCAACGGTAATCTGTGTGGGAATTGGGACAATTGCAGCAGCCATTGGTGGAGGAGGGTTAGGGGTTTTTATTTTTCAAGGCATTGCAACGGTTAATAATCAATTAATATTGGCAGGTGCGATTCCTTCAGCGATTATTGCCTTGGGTGCAGATTGGGGAATCGGTTGGTTAGAAAGACAATCTAAGAAACAGTCTATTATGCGATCGCATCGTTCTCGCAAAATAACATTTATCCCATTTCTCATCACTGGATTCATTCTTTTTAGTTGTTTAGGAGTCTTGCATCAAACCTTTTCAAATTCATCTCAATCAGTGATAACAATTGGCTCAAAAAACTTTACCGAACAGGTTATTTTGGGTGAAATGCTCTCTCAAATGATTGAAGAAAATACCGATTTAACAGTTGAACGGAAATTTTATTTAGGGGGAACATTTATTTGCCATGAAGCGGTTAAAGCGGGTCAAATTGCAGGATATGTGGAATATACAGGAACAGCATTAACGGCAATTTTAAACCAAGAACCCATTAATAATGCTCAACAAGTTTATCGTATTGTTCAAGATAATTACCAAAACCAATTTAATCTAAAAGTCTTTCCTTCTTTGGGATTTGAGAATACCTTTGCCATTATTATTCGTCAAAGTGATGCCGACAAATATCAATTAATCAACCTTTCTGATGCAGCAAAATATGCGCCTCAATGGATAGCAGGATTTGGTCATGAATTTATCGAACGAGAAGATGGATATAGAGGGTTAGCAACCACTTATGGGCTAGAATTTGCTACTTTCCCTAAAACAATGGAAATTGGTTTAATGTATAAAGCATTGGTAGAAAAACAAGTGGATTTAGTGGCAGGAAGCTCAACAGATGGCTTAATTCCTGTCTTGAATTTAACGATTCTCAAAGATGATAAGCAATATTTTCCCCCCTACGAAGCTGTTCCTATCTTTAATCAAGAAATATTGAGCAAATATCCTCAATTATCTCCTGTAATTAATCAATTAAATAGTAAAATTTCGGCTGAAGAAATGCAGAAATTAAACTATCAAGTCGATAATCAATCTCAAACAGTGGAAGATGTGGTTCAAGATTTTTTACAATCTAAATCATTAATTTAAAGTGCGCCTTCTCCTGTTAGAAGTTAGTTGAGATCGCTTGTACAGGGCAAGCAGGGATACATTGTTCACACACCACACATTGAGAGCGTAAAAACTTGAGCATAAAAGAATTTTTATCGAGAATTAACGCACCTGTGGGACAAACACCCGTGCATAAGCCGCAATCGACGCATTTTTGGTCATCAATACTAATTTCATGACTAACCAAAGAAACATCTATGTCTTGAGCTTTCATCCATTCAATGGCAGATTCTAGAGCATCAATATCTCCCGCTAATTCTAAAACAAGTGTTCCAATTTGATTAGGGGCAACTTGAGCGCGAATAATATTGGATGCAATGTTAAATTCTACCGCCAAGCGATAGGTAAGGGGCATTTGCACCGAAGAGCGAGGAAAGGTTAGAGTGAGACGCTTTTTCATGTTTCGGGTTTCAGGTGTTGGGTGCTATAACAATCATTCTATCTGTTTAGAAATGCAAAATAAGAATTAAATAAATCGCTCAAGTGCATAACCTGCAAGATTTTGTAACGAAAGATACGAATTTCTCCCGTAAACAGTGGGATTCTGTATCAGTAAGATCAAGGAGATATTAATTTTTTACTCTCTTTTTCTTCTCATATTAAGAATTCCATGAGTTCTTAACCCAGCAATCTTTTTCGATTATTCTCTAGTTTTTTTTATCAAAAGGAAGGTCAGTAATGCTTGGAGAAATGTGGCAATTCAGGGGTCGATATAAGATCCTACACATGACTTGGTTTGCATTCTTTTTATCATTTGTCGTCTGGTTTAACCTAGCACCACTAGCGACTCAAGTTAAGTCAGATTTTGGTTTAGAAGTCAGTCAAATTAGAACCATTCTTATCTGTAACGTCGCCTTAACCGTACCTGCTCGTGTCATCATTGGTATGATACTCGATCGCTTTGGACCACGTATTACTTATTCATTATTATTAATGTATGCGGCGATTCCCTGTATTATCTTCGCCTCAGCACAAAATTTTACCCAATTGGTGATTGGTCGTCTCTTACTCGGTATTGTGGGGGCAGGTTTCGTTATTGGGATTCGCATGGTAGCTGAGTGGTTTCCGCCCAAAGAAATTGGTCTTGCAGAAGGCATTTATGGCGGTTGGGGGAACTTCGGTTCAGCCGCAGCAGCCTTTACTTTACCCACCATTGGGGCATTCCTCGCTTTCGGTGGCGGTGGCTTAAACTGGCGAATTTGTATCGCAGGAACAGGAATTATTGCTGCCCTCTATGGCATACTTTATTTCTTTAACGTACAAGATACCCCTCCGGGTAAAGTGTATCAACGGCCTCGCAGTGCCAGAGGGATTGAAGTTACCACCAAACGGGATTTCTGGTTCTTAATGCTGATGAATATGCCCTTAACAGGTATTCTCATGGTCTTAGCATGGCGACTCAGTAAGGTGAAATTTTATGACACCAACACCATGTACATCGTCTGGGCTTGTCTTTTAGGTCTTTATCTCTTCCAAGCGTGGAATTGCTGGACGGTTAATAAGGATTTAATGCTGGGCCGCAAACGTTATCCCGCCGAAGATAGATATAATTTCTCTCAGGTTGCCATCCTTGAACTGACTTATATTGTCAACTTTGGCTCAGAATTAGCAGTGGTTTCCATGTTACCTGCCTTTTTTGAAGGTACATTTCCCCTAAGCAAAGCACAAGCTGGAATGGTTGCCGCCTCCTATGCGTTTATGAACTTAGCAGCCCGTCCGGGGGGTGGCTTAATCTCCGATAAATTAGGAAGTCGTAGAATCACAATGGCTGTTTTAACTGGTTGTATGGGAATTGGTTATTTATTAATGGGAACAGTTAATAGTAGCTGGTTTTTACCCTTTGCGATTCTCTTAACCATGGCTTGCTCTTTCTTTGTCCAAGCAGGAGAAGGTTCAACCTTTGCCATTGTCCCCTTAATTAAACGCCGAGTTACAGGACAAGTCGCAGGGAATGTAGGGGCTTACGGAAATGTAGGTGCAGTGGCTTACCTAACTATCTTTAGCTTACTCCCCGGTTGGTTAGGAGGCGGTGCAGAGCCAACACCCGCAATTATTGCCCAAGCTAACACAATTTTCTTCCAAATTATGGGCGTAGCTGCTTTGATTGTTGCTTTTCTTTGTTGGTTTATCCTCAAAGAACCGAAAGGCTCATTCTCCGAACACCACGAAGGAGAAGAAGATTATCAACATCCCAATGCAACAATACCAATGGAAGCAGAACGGATGATGCAGTAGATTATCTTAAAAACTTAACGTATCAGGGTGGGTTAAATCCCACCTTTTTTTGTGCTAAGTTCCCAGATTCCCCATAGTGATACTGCTAATAACGATAATTTAGTCTAAAATCTTGTTATCCTGAACGCAGTTTAACGCAGTTTTTCGACAAGATTAACCATGACCATTCCGAGTATCTCAGATTATCAAAGGAAATTAGAGGCTCAACCTATTCTTCAGTCAGGGGGAATGGCTATTCTTGAGCAACCCACAAGCGGTCGCATTCTCATTTCTATCATCACCGTGGTTTACAATGCAGAAGCTGAACTCGAAGCCACCATTCAAAATGTGATCAATCAGTCCTATCCTTACATTGAGTATATAGTTATTGATGGGGGTAGCACCGATAAAACTCTAGAAATTATTCGGCAATATGAAGACAAAATTCATCACTGGATTAGTCAGCCAGATGAAGGAATTTATGATGCTATGAATAAAGGAATTGCCCTAGCAAATGGTCAAATTATTGGTCTTATCAATGCAGGAGATACTTATACCCAAGATGCCCTTAAAGAAGTAGTGGAAGTCTTTAAGTCCAATCCAGATGCTATCATTACAGGAAACTGTCAGTTCTTCCTAGAGGATGGAAACAAATGGATGATTGCACAAGGAGATTACAAAAAAATTCCTCTCCAAATGCTCCCCCATTCCTCTGTTTTTGTGCCTAAAGACATTTATCAAACCAATGGACTATTTGATCTTTCCTTTGATATTGCTGCCGACTACGACTTTCTCTGTCGCTGCTATCAAAAACAGATCCCTTTTTATTTCCGACCGTTAGTATTGTCAAGTGCTGCAACACGGGGTAAATCAGGTAATTATTATTTAACCGAAGCAGAGTATTTTAAGATCAGACTTCGTTATCAATTAATCTCTCCGCTAAGGGCGATCTTTCGCAGTACAAAATCTTTTAGTACAATAACTATTCATATTCTGTTAGATAAACTAGGACTATGGCAATGGGTAGAAACCTATAGAAATCAGAAAACCCGTTTATAGATATTGAAAAGATTTTAAGGTGTCTTCTAGGTAAGGCATCATTAAATCAATTTGCTGAGTGCTTAATTGATTTAGTCCTTTGCCGATACTCGCAACACTAACTTGATTTAGATCAATATATTCTGGATAAGGACTTGGATTAATTGATAAAAATTCAGCGATTTGTTGTAAACTATCTAAAGGGGAGTTGACAAAAGTTTCGTAACGGATTGTCATTACTTGCTTAGAGGATAGGGTTAATAAGGCAGTAGATGCCGATTGCACTGAATAGACCCATTGTAATGCACAAACTTCTATTAAATCTTTAGTGAGCAAATCTTGTTCTATTCCCTGATAATGTACTCCCCAAATAGGCTGAATTTTTGAGGATTGAAATAATAATTTTTTACCTAAACTAAGGGCATAGTTAACTGCATAGCCAAAAGCATCAACCAGAGGAAATGTCATGGCTTTTTTGAGAGAATACTTCCAGTCAGGGGGAGCTAACCATTGACGATAAACAGATTCAGCAACATCTCGGCCATCCCTAATCAGATGAATAAACTTAGCATTGGGAAAAACAGACAAAACATAAGGAACTCTTAGAGTATTGCTAACGGTTTTTTCAACTAGAAATGGAGATTGTTGACTAAATTTTTGGAATTGTTTGAGAATTTTCTGGTGGTTGTATGGTGTTAACTGAGTGGGAGAGAGTTGATCATGAGGAACTTTTTCATTGCCAATACGCCAGATATAGTTGATATCGTAAGGGACTTTATCAATATCGGGGTGAGTTGCGATCAAATCCCGCAGTAACTTGGTACCAGATCGGGCTGCTCCAATAATAATAATTGGTTGGTAAGAGGGGAGCATTATTAATATTTTTTTCTAAAAATGTCGAACGCTAATATATCATAAAAACTATGCTGATTCAATGATGGATAGTATTTAACCATGACTTCAACTTCATCTCATGAGCCACCTTGCGTTATTTTTGTTGCTTACAGAGGATTAGCTTTAACCCGCTCACGTTTACAGTTAGTCAAGGCATTTCTGCAAGAAGGATGGCAAGTAGTTGCAGCAATGGCTAATGATGATTATGCTCAACCCCTGCAAGATTTGGGTGTCAAGATTGAACCTGTTAATTTTTATCGAGGAGGACTATCCTTGATAACTGATCTCAAAGCTGCGATCGTTCTCCATCGAATTTATCAAAAATATAAGCCTCAATTAATTCATCTTTTCCATATTAAACCCCTCATCTTAGGGAATTTTTTGGCCAAGTTTTCTCCCGATTCTGTTGTCGTAACTAATATTGAGGGATTAGGTTATGCGCTAGTTGCAGGGGGAATCATTCAGATGATTGCTAGTTTGGGCTATAGAGCAACCCTCTCTAGAAGTGATTGTGTTATCTTTCTCAACCCAGATGATCAAAAATTATTTATTGAACAACAGTGGCTAGTCCCTGAAAAGACTCGCTTAATTATTAGCTCTGGCATTGATACTAATCAATTTACACCTGACTTAAATTCAACGTCACATGGCTTTAATATCTTAATGGTAACTAGATTGCTGAGTCAAAAGGGAATTAAAGAATTTATTGAAGCGGCTGAGATCGTGAAACAACAATATCCTGATGTTTGCTTTCAATTGGCTGGTGAATGGGATACCATCCATCCTAATTCCGTCGATCCTGAATATGTTTATCAGGCGGTTAAAGAGGGTAAAATCGAGTTCCTCGGCTTTATTAGTGATATGGTCACCCAACTACAAAATACCAGCATTTTTGTCCTTCCATCTTACTATCGTGAAGGTGTACCAAGGGTTCTCTTGGAAGCTGCCGCTTGTAGTGTTCCTGTTGTAACAACTGACTGGACTGGATGCCGAGAAACAGTTGTTGATGAAGAAACTGGATATCTCGTCCCTCCTCAGAACAGTCAAGCACTGGCTAAGGCTATCTTTAAAATACTCGCTTTATCTTCTGAGGAAAGACAATTGATGGGCGATCGCTCACGTCAACGGGTTAAAGAATTATTTGATGTTCCTGTTGTGACTGAGCAATATTTAAAGGTTTATCGTGAGTTTAATCTGAAGATTTCAGGAATTCTCGCATCGTAGAAAGGATTAGTCTTCTACTATGTTTAGTCAAAGACCAAGTAGAAAAAATTCCCCATTCTAGTAAGTTAAGATACCCTGAACGCCAAAACTGATAATAGCTATCTAATTCATTTATCTCCATTGTCCATAACTTTTGGCTAAGTCCTTGTTCCCCGTAGGCTGCTTTGAAACGATAGGCTAAAGGATGAGATAGTATAACAGCGTGATGATTAGCTAGAATTAATTCACGCCATAATAGGGAGTCTTCACAGTAGCGTTTTTGAGGATTAAAGCGTAGAGGAATTGCTCTTTTAAGCATTAAGGATGAAGTGGGAAATAAACTGAATAGTAATGCCTCCTGTTTAGTAATGTTTTTAACATTAGGTACTGTAATAATAGATAAATTTTCCTTTTCCTTCTCTGAAACCGCAATGCGCGGATGACCTGAAAAGCTCACATTAGGATGTTCTTTCATCCAAGTATATTGAATCTCAATTTTGTTAGGATGCCAACTATCGTCAGAATCCAAAAAAGCGATATAATCAGATGTGGCTGCTTCCCATCCTACATTTCTGGCATGACCGGGGCCACTGTTAATATCAGAAGATATTTTTTTGATCGAGTAAGAATAATAGGTACTAATTAGTTGATCTAATACCTGCTCTGTATTGTCAGTACTTGCATCATTGACGAAAATAATTTCTTCAATGGGAAGAGTTTGAGCAATCACCGAAAGCAAAGCTCTTTCTATAGTACTTGCACAACAATAGCAGGGAATAATAACACTGACAGACGCACTTGACATAATAATTTTTAAGATAAAAATCATAATAAAATTCCCCTAGACTTTAAAAAGTCTCAGGGGAAATTGCCATTTTTCCGATCAAAAAGCTTACTTTTTCATGTCTTTGGCCATTCTACGGAACATATCTAGGTTATCATCAGAAGAACGGCGAGTATTAGCTTCTGGTGCAGGTTGTACTGTCTTTTCCTCAGTCTGAGAAGATACAGCAGCAACCTGTCCATTGCCATTCATTTTTGCTTTATCCATTGAGGAAACCTGTTGAATAAATTCTCCTCCTCCTCCTTTTAAGGTTTTGGGAAAGCTACGTCTGATAGTATTGGGCTTCCGCATGAATTCGATATCACCCAAGGTTTTAGCATCGTCGGGTTCGAGAAAGTATGACCCTTTTTTGCTATCTCCATTGTTTTCTTTGGTTTCCTGATCGGGTTCACCAACATACTTTGTTTTTCCCCCGAATAAGCCAAAAAGTCCAGCCATTGTGGTTATCTCCTAATAGATTATTAGATAAAATATTGCAATTTGTTACATTATATCAATAAATGTTTAAAAAAGGAACAAAAAAATCAAAATATGGTAGAAGAATTGATTTTAAAGTTTCGGTGTATCTAAAGTCGATAAATGATGATAGGCATCATCAATATATCCTTTTCCCCTAAGAAAGCCTGTATTTGCTCCCGGACAAATATAGGAGAGCGTATCCGAGGTAAAACGACTTTTTAAGTGGGCGACACTTTGTAGTTGTCTTGGCCAGTGAAACGTTTTTTCAAAGCGCAAGGGGACAGGAATACCTTGCTGATTCGGTAGGAGGTGTCGTCCTGTGAATAACACTCCGTTGTTGGCTTGCCAATAGACACAGCAAGTACCGGGGGAATGGCCGGGCATCCAAATCGCGGTTACACTGGAATTGACGGCAAAGGTTTGCTCAAAAGAAGTCACAGCAACTTCAGGTAAGAGATAGGCTTCTTGTTCTTGAATGAGAACTTGACAGTCTAGGGCAGTCTGTAGGATTTTAACTCCTGAAGTAATGCCGCCTCGGTGAGTAATTACCAGCCATTTTATTCCCCCTTGTTGTTTGAGAAAATCTTCATAGTAGGAGGTGTCTGTTGAAGGACAGTCTATCAAAATGTTGTCTGTTTTTCCTACAATTAAATAGGACGTTCCCCCTAATGTTTTACGGTTGGGGGGAAAGGCAAATAAGTTAGGTAGGATCTCTTTAGGGGGTTTAAACGATGTTGTTAGCAAATCAACCATAATTAAATAATCGGGCGTAACCCTTAATTAAACTGTACATCCCATTGACGATAAATTATGTCTTCTTTAGTATTATTGATCATTTTAGGCTTGATAACTTATGCTCTGGTCAAACAAAGCGTTGCTTTCCTGACACAAACGCCGCTTTGGTTACTTTGGTTAGTAATGATGACACCTGCCTTTATTTGGGCAGGATGGGTCTTAATTTATGGGGAGGATAAGCCAATTCCCCTACCTTTAATGATTATTCCTTTTGTTATCTGTCCGATTATTTATGTGTGGCTGGTTCAAATGGGTCGTCCTCTTCCTGAGTCATCTAAATCTCAAGAAGAAGAAGAAGCTGTTCAAGAAGCAAAAGATAATTCGTCAAAACCAGAAAAACCAGTTCGTCCGATTACTCCTACAGAAGAGAAATCCTTGCGAGACTGTTTCCCGTGGGGGATTTATTATCTACAAAATTTGGATTATCGACCCCAAGCCATTGTTTGTCGAGGAAGGCTGAGAACTGCCCCAGAGAAAGCCTATCATACCATTAAGGAGAATGTAGAACAGGTATTTGGCGACCGCTTTTTGGTGCTTTTCCAAGAGGGGGTACAAGGACAACCCTTTTTTGCGTTGATTCCTAATCCGAAAGGTGAAACAGATCCGCTTAAGCAACCGTTGTTGTCTTTGGGGCTACTTTTAATTACTCTTTTTACTACGACTTGGATGGGGGCAATTTTTAGCGGTATTTCTCGTGATACTCTACAAAGTGATCTTTCGTTGATCCTTGAGGGGTTACCTTATGGATTGGCAATTATTGCTATTTTGGGCGTTCATGAGTTAGGTCATTATTTTGCAGGGATTAAACATAAAATTAAGGTTAGTTATCCTTACTTTATCCCTTTTCCTCAGTTTTTAGGGGTGTTAGGTGCGTTTGTGAAAATGCGATCGCCGATGCCTAATAGACAAGTCTTATTTGATATTGCCATTGCTGGCCCCTTATCAGGTTTTATTGTAACGCTGCCCATTTTATTGTGGGGATTATCTCTCTCGCAAATTGTCCCGATTGATCCAGAGAATACCACATTAATTAATTTTCAGGCACTTGATCCTCGTTTTTCTTTTCTGTTAACGGTTTGTAGCAAGATAATGTTAGGGACTGATTTTACAGTAGGTCAAGCTATTGATTTACACCCTTTAGCGATCGCAGGATATGTAGGAATGATTGTCACGGCGTTAAATTTAATGCCCGTAGGCGCATTGGATGGGGGACAGATTGTTCATGGTATGTTGGGTCAAAAAACAGCGATTATCATTGCTCAAATTTCCCGCTTCTTGATGTTACTATTGGCGATTGTTCGAGGGGATTTTATCTTTTGGTTATGGACGATCTTTCTCTGGTTTATCCCTTTATTGCTCCAACCTGTTTTAAATGATGTGACTGAACTGAATAGTCAACGAGATTTTTTAGGCTTTGTTGCTTTATTAATTTTGTTGTTAATTTTATTGCCTGTTCCAGCGACAGTCATTCAGTGGTTAAATTTATAGTGGAATAGTAACTTAATTTATCTTTTTATTGTAGTTAAACCCCATCTATCTTTATAAGTATTCTTATGACTGTTGCCTATCCTCTTAGTATTGCGCCAATGATGGATCGCACAGATCGCCATTTTCGCTACTTTATGCGCCAACTGACCAAACATACCCTACTTTACACAGAAATGGTCACAACGGCTGCTATCATACACGGCGATCGCTCCAAATTACTAGACTTTTCCCCCGTCGAAAAACCCCTTTCATTACAATTAGGAGGAGATGAGCCACAAACCTTAGCAGAATGCGCCATCATTGGGGAAGAATGGGGTTATGACGAGATTAATCTCAATGTGGGATGTCCCAGTCAACGGGTACAGAGTGGTAATTTTGGTGCTTGTTTGATGGCGCAACCTCAATTAGTAGCCAAAGCAGTTGAGAAGATGAGAAGTTGTGTTAGAATCCCTGTTACAGTCAAACATAGAATAGGGATAGATAATCAAGATTCTTATGAAGATTTAGCCAATTTTGTGCAAATAGTCTCAGAAGCAGGCTGTCAACGCTTTACCGTTCATGCTCGTAAAGCATGGTTGCAAGGGTTAAGTCCCAAAGAAAACCGTACCATTCCCCCCTTGCGCTACGAAGATGTATATCGCCTTAAAAAAGACTTTCCCCAGTTGTTTATTGAAATTAACGGAGGGATCACCCATTTAGAGCAAGTAAAACAACATTTAACCCAAGTAGATGCGGTTATGATTGGACGAGCAGCCTATGATACCCCTTATATCTTTGCAACGGTTGATCAAGAAATTTTTGGACATTCAGTTACACCACCGACTCGTCATGAAGTGATCGAAAAAATGTTACCTTATATCGACGCTTGGGTGACTCAGGGGGGACGCTTGCACAATATTATGCGCCACCTATTAGAAATTTTTGCTGGGCAGGCAGGAACAAAGGCGTGGAAGCGTTATATTAGTGAGAATGGTCATCAAGGGGGTGCTGGTGTCGAAGTAGTGGAGCAAGCATTAAGCTTAGTCCCCCTTCAGTTAACAGTTAGCAGTTAACCGTTATTAGGTGCGAAGTTTACAACCTAGAACCTAAATTTATAATTTATAATTCATCATTCATAATTTAGAATGTCACAGCCTGAATCTCTATCTAACCAAGAACTTGAGCTTGAATCTCAATCTGACGAACAATCAAAGCGCAAATTTCAATTTAACAAAAAACTGTGGACGTATTTTATTGAAGCTGCGCAACCTTACTTTTTTCCCGTAGGACAACCACAATCACCCTTAAGAGGACGACGAACGAGAGTCTTTTTAGAACTAATTTTTACTTTACTAATTATTGTTGTTTCTTTTACTTTCTTTTTGACGGTTGGATTAACCTTCTTAGGGAAGACACTTTTCACCAACTTTTTTGAAACGGTTGCCAAAGATTTAATTAGTAATATTGATAGCTTATTAGCTACCCCTGCGCCTTACCTATTTTTAGCTCTATTATTATTAGGAGGGTTAGCTTTTTCCAAACAACAAAGACATTTAAATGACAAATGGAAGCAATGGTCACTCTTGGGAGTCATTTTATTCTTATCGTTAGTGGTGACTGGCTTAAATGTTATTTTGAGCTACACTTTTAGGCTGGTTGATAATTCTTTTATTAAAAATGAGCCAAGTATTTTTTGGCAGACTATGATCATTTATGGAATTGTTTTAGTGGTGGCAATTCCTATCATTGTAGGGTATTTTTATGTTCGTCAGAAATTGGGACTGATGTGGCGAGAGTGGCTAACAAAACACTTTCTTAAGAGCTATTTTAGTCAAAGAGCTTATTATGAACTTGATTCTAACTCAACCCATACCGTCATTAATAGTTCAAATCAACAGGTGACGATTGATAATCCCGATCAACGGGTGACTCAAGATATTGACTCTTTTACTAAAGTTACCTTAAGCTTTTTACTAGATATTTTAGACTCTATCCTAACTCTAGTCTCTTTTACGGCTGTTCTTTATACTATCTCCCCTTTATTGATGGTAGGGTTATTAGTATATGCTTTAGTAGGAAATATTATTGCCATTGCCCTAGGCAGTCCCCTAATTGGCATTAATTATGAACAATTAAGGTTAGAGGCTAACTTCCGTTACGGAATGGTTAGAGTAAGAGATAATGCAGAATCAATTGCTTTTTATCGAGGTGAAGAACTAGAGAAAAAACAAGTGACTAAACGACTAGAGAAAGCTGTCAAAAACTATAACAAATTAATTATTTGGCAGTCTTTTTTAGTTCTTTTTCAAAGAGGGTATAACTTTTTCACTCGACCCATTTCTTATATTTTACTCGGTCCTTTAGTGTTTGCAGGAACATTAGACTTTGGTGCAATTGGACAAGCAACCTTTGCTTTTGTGATGGTCTTAAGCTCACTTTCAATTATCACGAATCAAATTCGGGAAATCACAGAATTTGCTGCAAGCGTTAATCGTTTAGGAGAATTTTATGAATTCTTAGAAGATCCCTCTGGAGAAAACAAAAAAGGAAAACAACAAGAACAACAAAAACTTGGTTCTATTTCAACTAAAACAGGCGAACATATTCAGTTAGAAAATATTACCTTACAAACCCCTACTAAGCGAGTACTAATCGAAGGTTTATCGGTTAATATTAACCCTAATGATAACCTTTTAATTATGGGGGCAAGTGGAAGCGGAAAAAGCTCTTTGTTAAGAGCGATCGCAGGATTATGGAAGACAGGAAGCGGCACAATTTATCGCCCTATTGATCCCCTTGAAGAAGAGAAAAATGATCAGTCTGAAAAGATAAAATTGAAATTATTATTTCTTCCTCAGCGTCCCTATATGATTTTAGGTACACTCAGGGAACAATTGTTATATCCTAATCCTGCCAATAAAGTAAGCGATGACTACTTACAGCAAATCTTAGAAACTGTCAATTTACCCGATTTAGCCAAACGCTTTGAAGCAGGTTTTAACACAATAGAAGACTGGGAAAATGTTCTTTCTTTGGGGGAACAACAACGGGTTGCATTTGCAAGGGTATTAATTAGTCAACCTGACTATGCTATTTTAGATGAAGCAACGAGTGCATTAGATGTTAAAAACGAAGAATTTCTCTATGAAAAGCTAGCTCATCAAGGAACAACTTATATTAGTGTAGGGCATCGACCGACTTTAACCCGTTACCATCAACAATTACTAGAAATTTTAGAAGAGGGAAATTGGCAATTAGAGAAATTGAGTTAGTTGAGTCTAGTCATTAAGTCTGATAGCCTGAAGGCTAAAACTACATAGACAAAGCCTCCCATTGGGGGCTTTTTTAATTTTTAATTACGCATAGCACTATGGAGGTTAAAACCTTCATAGAACATTACGATTGCTTCCAAGATATCAGGAGAGAAGAGATATTGTGCCAGTTTTTGGGAACAATAAGAAAGTAGAGACTTGCCAAGACTGAAATCATGAAAAAGTCCTTTCGTCCCCTTTCTTTCCTCTTTCTGACGACCTTTCTTGTCACCCTTCTTAATGGGATTGATTTTTCCCAAACGCCCCAAACACTAACCAATAGGTTATCCATTGAACAACCTGCTGCTGCTAAAAGTAGTGGGGGACGTAGTGGAGGCGGATCATTTAATCGGGGTTCATCTGGTTCTCGCTCAGGTAGTAGTAGTTCCTCTTCCCCTTCTCGTTCAAGCTCTCCTTCTCGTTCCACTTCTCCTTCCAACTCCCGTTATCGCCCAACTTCTCCTTCTCCTTCCCGTTCCTATCGCAATGATAACTATTACAGAAATGATTCTTCTGGTTCATCCTACCCTTCTAGTTCATCTTATCGTAGTGCGCCAAATCCCTTTGCAGGGTTAATTTTTAGGGGAATTTTTCTAGGATTGGGCGGACTGGTTGTATTTTTAGTTGTTTATTCTTTATTAAAAGGTATTGCGAGATCCTTGAGTCCTCAAGCGAAACAAAATAGAATTCTAGGGAATGATATTTTCACAATTTCTAAGGTTCAAGTTGCTTTACTCGCTTATGCGGAAGATGTACAAACCACTCTCTCCCAATTGAGTACATCTATTGATACTGATACCCCAGAAGGATTACGAGATTTATACAATGAATCCATTGTTACCTTATTACGTCATCAGAACGACTGGACTCATGTAAGTGCTACCTCGAAACGAGTCAATTTAGAGGATGCAGAAGCCGTATTTGGCGAATTTTCTTTAGAGGAACGAGAAAAATTTAATGTAGAAACGCTTTCTAATATTAACGGTAACTTACGACAACAGGCAGTCAAATTAGAGGAAGATGAAAGTGCTTGCTATATTGTTGTCACACTAATTGCGGGTACGGCTCATGATCAACCTTTATTTGACGAAATTAGAGGAAAAGAGGCGTTAAAAGATGCCCTTAAACACTTAGCCCTAATTCCTACCGACTATCTTCTCAAATTTGAACTTCTATGGAGTCCCCAAACCCCAGAAGATACCATGACCTACGATGAATTTGTTTTAGAATATACCAATATGGTCAATTTAGTCTGAAATAATATACTGCTTGTACCAAACTAGGGTAAATTGACAACTTGTCGTGTCAAATAATACTCTTCAAATATAGTTAAAATATCAAGAAGGTAAAGTAAGCGTGCTAAGTCAATGTTTGCCATGTCTCTTGGTGCATAGCACTCTCAGCCATTATCGACTATCACACATATGAGAAAAAACACATGAAACAAAAATCAAGGCTAATGGTAGGGTCAACAGATGGTAAACCATCTTCTCAATTTACCCCTCTGCGTCGTTTAGCTACTTGTTGGCTACTCGTTCAAACCTTATTATTTGCTACACCGACCTTAGCACAAACAGAAGAAAAAACATCTGAGCAACAGGAATCCATTGAAACAGTTCAAAATAATGCTCAATCAACGACAAAAAGCAATCAAAGAAGCTATAGTAATTTATTAAGTTTAATTCAACAGGGTAAAGTCGCCAAAGTGGAAATCGATCCCACTCTGCAAGAAGCCAGAGTCACCCTAAAAGAACATACAAGTGATGATCCGCCCCTCTCTGTCCCCATCTTTGGCAATAATCCTGAACTTATCCAACAACTTAGAGAAAATCAGATACCCTTCTCCGTTAACCGTACCCCTGATCACTCAGGAACAATTGGCTTATTAACGAATTTATTTATTATTTTCCTATTGTTGGGCATTGTTATGGTGATTATTCGCCGTACGGCTAATGCATCCGGTCAAGCAATGAATTTCGGTAAATCTCGTGCCAGATTTCAGATGGAAGCAAAAACAGGGATTCAATTTGATGATGTGGCAGGAATCGAAGAAGCTAAAGAAGAATTGGAGGAAGTGGTCACATTCTTGCAAGAACCCGAGAAATTTACGGCAATTGGCGCAAAAATCCCTAAAGGTGTCTTATTAATCGGCGCACCCGGCACAGGAAAAACCCTATTAGCAAAAGCGATCGCCGGAGAAGCAGGTGTTCCCTTTTTTAGCATATCGGGATCAGAATTTGTGGAGATGTTTGTCGGAGTGGGAGCTTCCCGCGTGCGAGATTTATTCAAAAAAGCCAAGGAAAGTGCGCCTTGTTTAGTTTTTATCGACGAAATAGACGCAGTAGGCCGTCAAAGAGGTGTGGGATACGGCGGAGGAAACGATGAGCGAGAACAAACCCTCAACCAACTTTTAACGGAAATGGATGGGTTTGAAGGAAATACAGGCATTATCGTCATTGCAGCCACTAACCGCCCCGATGTCCTTGATACTGCTTTAATGCGCCCCGGCCGTTTTGACCGACAAGTTATGGTGGATTATCCTGATTTTAAGGGCAGATTGGCGATTTTAGAAGTTCACGCCCGCAATAAAAAAGTCGATGAATCCGTTTCCTTAGAAGCCTTAGCCCGACGGACACCGGGCTTTACAGGGGCAGATTTAGCTAATGTTCTCAATGAAGCTGCTATTTTCACCGCCCGACGACGAAAAGAAGCCATTACTATGAGTGAGATGAATGATGCAATTGATCGAGTGGTTGCGGGGATGGAAGGAAATCCTTTGATAGATAGTAAGGCCAAGCGACTTATTGCTTACCATGAACTTGGCCACGCCATTGTGGGAACGCTGTGTCAAGAACATGATCAGGTGGAAAAAGTCACTCTTATTCCCCGCGGACAGGCGAAAGGGTTAACGTGGTTTACCCCCGATGAAGAAATGGGGTTAATGGCGCGATCACAGATTATCGCCCGCATTGCTGGGTTATTAGGGGGACGAGTGATGGAAGAGGTCGTTTTTGGAGAGGATGAAGTCACAACAGGCGCAAGCAACGACATCGAAAAAATCACCTATTTAGCTCGTCAAATGGTGACACGATATGGTATGTCTGCGTTGGGTTTAGTCGCCCTTGAAGAAGGAAATAACAACTATACAGGCAATGATTGGGGATCTCAACCCTCAGATTATTCTGAGGAAATTGCGGCGAAAATTGATCATCAAGTGCGAGAGATTGTGCAGTTAGCACACAATAAAGCCAAGCAGATTATTGTAGAAAATCGCACAACCATTGATCGTTTAGTGGATATTCTGATTGAACAAGAAACCATTGAAGGGGATGAATTTCGTCGTTTGGTGGAAAAGCTGTCGGAGAAAGCGGTGGCGGTTGCCAGTCGATAAATTAAAATGAGTTAGGGTGAGTTATAAAGACTCACCTTAATAGTTTTTAGCAATAGAAACATAAGGGAGTATTTCGTTAATCCTATTTTTGGTTTGTTGAAGATGAGACAATTCTCCAACAAATTGGGGCAATTTCAGATTTACTTTAGAGAATGAAAACCCAAATTCTTTAGCTAAATCTTTAGCTTCAATTTTCATTTCAAAGTATTTACTAAAAGTGTAAGCTTGATCAGGATTGAGAATTTTCATAGTCTTGGTGATAGATAACTATGGTATGAGAACTATTTTGAAACAATGCAAATTAATGAAGCTTTTCTATTTTATTCATAAAAATTCGTTCCTATTCTTCTAACAGAATATCCTTAGAATAAATAATAGGCTCACGACATTTTGAATAGAGTAGTTAAGGTAAGAAATCCTCGTCTAATGTCTCTGCTAAGGTAAAGGGAGACTTAACGGGAAAAGTATTAAGATTTAATCCTGTTTCTAAAGCAGCTTCTTTTCGAGCTTTCTTATAACTTTTATCAAAGATTTCTGTGATATAATTCTTTAAGCTAGGACTATCTTCTAAGGATTCTCTGATTCTTTCTCGGTGTTCAAAGATGGTATATAACCAACTATTAGAACGTTTTTCTGATTGATATTTATATTTCAACAGGTGCATTAAAACAACTCTTAAATTACTCGCCAGAGAATGCTTTTCTTGTCTTCCCATACTTTCAATTTCTTCAATTAAATTTTCATAGTCTAGCTGATTTACTTGGCGATTAGTTAATAAGTCTGCCATTTTTGTTAACCAAGCATAATAATCTTGTTCATAAAGACTATTACTTTTGGCTTGAGGGTGAGAAGTTGATAGAGTCATAGTAGCCACGTTTTTTTAATCTTTCTAAGCCTTCTGTTATATTAACCATTTGTCCTTCTTCAATCAAGGTGGTAAACAGATCATTTAATTTTAATCATCATCAATATTAAATTGAACAAGATTTTGAACGGGAATTTCATTACCTGTTAAGGTAATAATCTCACCATTTCTGCCAATAACAATAGATTCACCTAACTTACTATGTCTGTCTGATGAAGGGGATAGTAATTATCTTGAAGATTATTTGAAAGTGGAAGCAAACTCCTAATTTTCTTGCTAAATTAATTGTAATTTACTTCTAAATTGTCTATCATAATAAAAAGAATTTGACAAATTTTAAAAAGTCTATGAATAAGGTAAAGTACATTTATTGGCAAGATGAGGATATGATTCTTGGATATTTAGAGGATTATCCTGATTATTGGACGCAAGGGGAATCTTTAGACGAACTTAAAGAAAATTTGCAGGATATTTACAAGGATTTAACCAGTGGTGTCATTCTTAGCTAAACAAGATTTAATGAACGGGTAAATTATGCTATTGTGTTGGTTGGCTTAATCTTAGAGTCAAATTAAGAAAAAGAATTGATACGTTATGAATGTTACTCAGTTACGAAATCAACTTAAACAAGATATTGATCAACTTTCTCCTGAAAGTTTACAAAAAGTATCAGAATTGATTGCTAATTTAGTTAATCAAGATGAAGAAGATGCAACAGAAGAATTATTGAAAATAACAGGCTTTTCCGAAGCGTTTGAGAGAGGAAAACAGCAAGTTAAAGAGGGTAAGGTTAAAGATTGGCGATCAATTCGTAATGATGTATAGTGTAAAGTTGTCATTGGAAGCTGAAAGGTTTTATCGTAAAGTGAATACTGCTTTAGCGAAGAAATTAGCAAGATGTTTAGAGCGGTTAGAAGAAACCCCTTATTCTCATCCTAATATTAAAGCGTTAAAGGGAAATCATAGAGGGTATTATCGTTATCGTGTGGGAGATTATCGGGTTGTCTATGGGGTTGATGAATCAGCTAAAATAGTCAATGTGATTGTGATTGCTCATCGTAGTAGTGTTTATGAGTAAGTTAAGGGGTTAAATCATTTTTCAAATGTTCATAACTGATTTAAACTACTTGAGTTTATGATAAATCTTCCATTACTTTTCTAACTTGTTCTACCTCTAATTGTAACAAAGTTGCTACTTTTTCAACGGTAAACCCTTCTTTAAGCATAGTCGGTATTAACTCTAATTTAGTCTCAAGTTTACCCTCCTCATGAGCTTCTTGATAAAAGCGAGTTTGTTTTAAATCATTGAGTCCTAACATAGTTTCTATCTCCTCCCTTGTTTTAGTGGGAAATTTATAGACAACAATTGTTTCTATTAAGTTTAATACATTTTGGCAAGTTTGTTGATCCGTTAGCTCTTGATTGGCTTGAGTTAGCAACTGTTGAGCTTTTTGAGGAACAGCTTGGGTTTT
>JBFRWB010000240.1:0-41618 GCA_051439375.1 Microcystaceae cyanobacterium | reverse complement strand
GAATTATGGAGTGATGAACCCCCCTTGGAAAGTAACTTACACATCCGTCAAATTTTAATTTTAATTCAATCCTTAGAATGGTTATGGCAAGATAGGGATGATTACTTTGCATCGGGTAATTTAACCATTTACTATAGCCCCAATCAGAAAAAATCAGAAGATTTCCGAGGACCCGATTTTTTTGTGGTACTGGGAACAACCCGAAACCAAGAGCGTAAAAGTTGGGTGGTTTGGCAAGAAGACTACAAATATCCTAATGTGATAGTAGAGATTTTATCCGACAGTACCGCTAAGACTGATAGAGGAGAAAAAAAGCGAATTTATCAAGATATATTCCAAACGCCTGATTATTTTTGGTTTGACCCTTATACCTTAGAGTTTGCTGGTTTTACTTTAATTAATAACAAATATCAACCCATTGAACCCAATGAACAAGGATGGTTATTGAGTAAAGAGTTAGGATTATATTTAGGAATTTATGAGGATCAATTAAGATATTTTACCTCTGATGGGGAATTAGTGCTAAAATCCGAAGAATCTAATCTTAAAGAGCGTCAAGAGAAGGAATTAGCTTTGCAACGTGAAGCAGAGGAACGTCAAGAGAAGGAATTAGCTTTGCAACGGGAAGCATTAGCCTTGCAACGTGAAGCAGAGGAACGTCAACAGAAGGAACTTGCAGAGCAAAAATTAGCCGAAATGAATGCTAGATTAAAAGAATTAGGTATTGAATTGGATTAGTTGTGTGAGTCCGGAAAATAAATAAGTTATTTCGTAATTTTCTGAGGAAAATCTTTGACTAATAAAGATGTTTCCAACTGTCCTTGTTGATTATAAAAAGTCATATAACCTTGTTCATCGCATAACCAAACCTCAATCGCTTGTGCGCTTAAATACAAATCTTTTTTATGTAAAAGTTCTTCTATGGGATTACCGGTTGATTTAACTTCGATGCAGATTTCAGGCGCAATTGAAGCAGAAACTTCATTTTCAATCAGATCAAATCGTTCGGTTGAACACCAAACCACATCCGCTACTTTTACCCCATCTAAGGTATCTATTGCACATTCTGGCATCACTTCACCTGTTTTTAATAAGGATTCTAATAACCGTTGAATTCTACCTTGATAAAAGGAATGTTTGATTTTAACTGGACTCATCACAATTTGTCCCCATTTATTTAATTCAATTTTAAAGGGTAAATCTTGTAATTGTTTAAGTTGACAAACTTCTTGCCATTTCATACTTTTTTCCTAGAATAACTTATTTTATTTTAACAAATTTTGACATACAATAGTATGTCTTTGGTTGCTGATTTTCATCATGATTAACTTAGACAATAATAAGATTATTAAAATTATGATAGCCAAAATAAAAACAGCGATAAAATAGAGCAATTAACGGATTAACTAGACAACTATGAGCTTAAATCATTTAAACGGTAAAGATATTCTGGGAATAGGGGATCTCAGTGCAACGGATATGGATGCCCTATTAACTCTGGCCAGTCAGCTTAAATTAGGGGAATTAGCTCCTAAATGCGATAAAGTATTAGGATTACTCTTTTATAAAGCCTCAACCCGTACTAGAGTCTCTTTTACTGTTGCGATGTATCAGCTAGGGGGACAAGTTATTGATCTCAATCCCAATGTAACCCAAGTGGGACGAGGAGAACCAATTTCGGATACAGCGAGAGTTTTAGACCGTTATTTGGATGTTTTAGCCGTCAGAACCTTTAAACAGGAAGATTTAGATACATTTGCCCAATATGCAGAGATTCCTATCATTAATGCCTTAACAGATTTAGAACATCCCTGTCAAATTTTAGCAGATTTTCTGACCATTAAAGAATATTTTGGTAAAACTAAGGGAATTACCCTAACTTATCTCGGAGACGGTAATAATGTTGCCCATTCTCTCATTTTAGGTGGTGCATTGATGGGAATGAAGATTCACATTGCCACACCAGAAGATTATAAACCCAATCCAATGATTGTGGAAACAGCCAATAAAATCGCAGTGGAAGGGTATGATTTATTGCTGACGTCGGATGCTGTGGAAGCTGCGAAGGGATCTCAGGTACTTTATACCGATGTTTGGGCAAGTATGGGACAAGAAGACCTTGCATCGACAAGAATTCCTATTTTTCAACCTTATCAAATTAATCAAAGTTTACTTTCCCATGCTGATTCTAATGCAATTGTTCTTCATTGCCTACCTGCTCATCGAGGAGAAGAAATTACTGATGAAGTAATGGAGGGAAATCAATCTAGATTATGGGATCAAGCGGAAAACAGAATGCACGCTCAAAAAGCCTTATTAGCTGCTGTTTTAGGGTTAATATAAAGACAATGGGCGCAAACCTTGCGCCCCTACAAAAGTGTTTTTTAGAAGGGAATATCATCTAAATTGGTATCTTCTACCTCAGAAGATGTAGCAACTGGTTCAGGTGTGTCATAATCGGCAGTAGGTTCGGTATTTTGCTTATAACTTCCCATTTCTACCACATTGTCAGATGCAGCAGGGGTCATATCACTACTATTGAATGGATGAATCCGAGATGCAACTAATTCCGCTTTTTTCTCTTTATAACCTTCAGGTCGTTCGATCACTCTCATAGACAAACGACCTTCAATCAGCAGCATATCTCCCTCACTATACTCTTCAGGAAAGCGGGTAGCAAGGTTGCCCCATCCTACTACTTTTAGGGTTGCGGGCGGATCATTAGTCCCTAATCCCTCAAATTCGACCAACATTTCCGCAACTGGGGTTTGATTGTCTTGCGTATAGCGTAATTGGGGATTCCGTACCACTTTTGCAGCTAAAACACAGTTATTCATAATGATGAATCCTCAACAGATAGTGTCAATGTTCTAGTTATATTGTAAGGGAATTTGTCCTTAATTGAGGGCTTTTTCTATTCCCATTCTTTCTTGGGTGACATTGATAAGCAAAACCTATCATTTAATTATCCCTTAAGAGAGGGAAATTATTAATGCTAATTTAAAATACACCAAAGAACCAATTTCCTTCTGCTTTGGGATCTTCACTATATAAAAACTCCTCA
The DNA here is from genome assembly GCA_051439375.1 of Microcystaceae cyanobacterium. Classification (GTDB taxonomy): domain Bacteria; phylum Cyanobacteriota; class Cyanobacteriia; order Cyanobacteriales; family Microcystaceae; genus JBGTGT01. The sequence continues at coordinate 38,554 of JBFRWB010000240.1, read as the reverse complement.
AAGAGTTGTGTTAATTCATCTTTAGTTAAATAACCATCTTTATCCAAATCCAGATGACTAAAAGCTTGTTCAGATTCTGCTTTGTTAATATCATAAAGTTGGTAAAATTGGGTGAACTCCTCTAAACTAACCTTCTGATCTTTGGAAAAATCCATGGTGACTAGAGTGATTTTAATTAAAGCCCGTTTAATGTAACGAGCCTCAAATTGATAAAGCATTTGCTCTAAATACCAGATCCATTCTGCTTGTGTAATTTTTCCATCTGCATTTTTATCAGCCCAAACTTGTAAACGACGACTAAACCCTGACCAGAAAAAATGTATTTCTTCGTAAAGTGGATCTGGCCATTTTAAGTCTCTTAGCTTAATAATCATATCAATCGTTTGCTTAAAATCTTCTGGGCTTAGTACCCCATCTTGATTGCGATCTAAGACATCAAAAAAGCGGATTAGTTTTCGTTTACGCAGTTCACTTAACATGGTTAATTGATAATAGATAAAGGATTGATTTAGGTTTGTTGTAAGAGTTTGAGCTATGAAAAAGCCATAAAGAAGTAGTTACAAGCCATGATTCTAGTACACTCAATTAACTCTGTCAATAATAATGATTAATCAAGCTTAGATAAAGCTAAAAATCGCTTCAGCTACCACTTGAGCTTGTTCTAAATGGGGAACATGACCACAATTATCCACCCATATTAGTTGATGATTAGGAATAATTTGACAAAATTTATTAGCTGATTTAGTTCCTAAGATTTTATCTTGTTTTCCCCATAAAATTAATGTTGATTGTTGTAGATCTTTTAAAGATTGCTCAAATGCACCATATCCGCCGCTTTTAGTAAAAGAAATTAATGCTTCTCGCCAACCTTGACAATTCAGATGTAACCCTGCACACAATTGAGCATCTCGACTAGCAAAACTTTTATCATAATAAGCTGACTCACTAATTTTTTGCCTTACCTTAGCATTGCGCAAAAAAGCCGTCGCTAAATAGTCTAAAGGAGGAAACATGAATTTGCCTAGTGTTGGTGGTTTCTCTAACCCTGCACTATCAATTAAAATTAATTTTTCTACTGCTTTAGGATAGGTTAAGGTAAAATCAATTGCAGTTGCGCCTCCCATTGATGCACCTAACAAAATTATTGGTTTTTGAATCAGGGTTTTCCAAGTATAATAAAGATGGGTTTTAATCGTGTCTGGAGAAACCACAAGATCTGTCATTCTTTGAGTAAACCCTAACCCAAACAAGTCCATTGCATAGGTTTCTCTCTGTTGAGAAAGAAGGGGAAGAAGACGACGAAATTCTAACAGAGAACTGTCAAATCCATGTATCAATAGAATCGGGGTTTCACCGATTCCTTGATGTGCATAAGCAGTAGTGATCGCTTCTACACTTAATGGGGTTAAGATAGATTGATATTGAATACTTTTAACAAGATTAATTGACGTTAATTCCGTCAGTTGATTAATCTCTGGAAAATTAATGACCATGTAGGTTAATTGAACAATCGGTAAGACTAAAATTCAATTAACCATAGTATCGCTTTTTGACTGACTTTAGAACGGGTCTGACGAGGCTCGAACTCGCAACTTCCGCCGTGACAGGGCGGTGCTCTAACCAATTGAACTACAGACCCACTTTTAAGCACAACTACAATAGTAACGAAACCTTTTTCCCTTTGTCAAGCATTTTACCTAATTTTTTTTTGAACAAAAATAATCATTATCTTACCAGATGATTCTTTCCTAAGACTGAGGAAGTAATTGCAATGCGTTTAAAAAAGACCGATTTTGCCGTTCATCGGGGTTATTCTTCGGATAACGAACCCCAATAACATAGACTTTTTGGTTAACTAGATAGGCACGTAATCGAATCATATCTTGTTCTCCCGTAAAAGTTAACTCTATCCCCGGAAAATCATCGATTTTAATCGAACGAGTGTTAGTTAACTCAAATTCTCCTTCTGGGGCAACTTTTTCCTGTATTGCTTTTAATATAATTTCTGGTTCTTTTTTCTGCGCCTCTGTTAAGGTCGGAAGATAGGCTACCGTGAAGTTACGATCATCGCTACGAGAAGAGAGAGTGCGGAAGGTTAGATCGCCTAATGTAGTGTCTAAAGTAACGAATTCTTGAGCTAATATCCCCGGTGGCATCCAAAAGGAAATTCCACCCTCTTTGAAGACGATAAATTGCCAACTACGGGAGTTTTCCCTAGGAGGAATGACACCACTGGGAGGTTGACGAAACATAAGGCGATCTTCTGAACTAAGACGACCGGTTTCAAAAAAGCTGCGAACCTCTTGACTAGGAGATTGGGCAATGGGAAAGGAATTTAAGGCTTGAATGGGATAAAATGGGGCCAAGAAGATAATTATCTTGGTTAAAGTTGATGCAACGTGTTTTTTCATAGGTAGTGTTTTTTAAAATAATCCTAGATCATCCTAGCGTAAGAATGTCAAGAAAAGGTAACAAGATTGACGGTCGATTTTCGGGAATAGTGTTTTAATAAACTGATATAACTGATAAGCTATCCTAATTTAATCGCTTTAACCGCTATGATTTGTCAACAATGTCAATCTAACCTCTCCTGTCTGGTTTATCAACTGTCTTCGATTGATGAACGGATTCGTCAAAAGATCGAAAATCTGAAAAAATGTGATAAGCACAAAAAACAAGACTAAGATGAGATTCGGACTTTATCAACCTCTGGGTCAGTTTCTTAGCCGTGCGAAATCAATCCTTATTTTGCCATTTGTATGACTGATTTACCGTTTAATGATACTTTATACGTTCTCCTGTGCTTTCATTGTTTAATTGGCGCAATTGGTTCTCTGGTTGCTCAGCAAAAAGGCTATCCCTTTGGTAAATGGATGGTTATTGGCTTAATCGGAGGAACGGCTGCGTTAATTTATGCTTTATGGATGAAAAAAGCAGATGAGTTGAGTTAGGGATAAGTTAAGTATAGGGTTCAGTTTCAGGAAGGCCGTTAGGACTTAGTCCGACACATCAATGAAATATAAATGCAGTCAAAAATTTTGTTAAGTTCTTAATCAACAAGGATAAACCGTAATTTTGAAAAAAAATGGCACTCCCTGCAAAATTCATCATTAAACTCGGTAAATGGGGCTGGACAACCCTATGGCAGCAAATGATGTCCCGTCTTGCCCCTAGTAACCCTTCTGGGGAATACGTTCGTCCTCAAAGTCAATTTAGACAACCAATTAGCAGCCAAACCAATGCCTCCTATCCTCCCGAAAAAGGGCGGTATTATCTTTATGTGGGGCTTAGTTGCCCTTGGGCCCATCGAACCCTAATTGTTAGGGCATTAAAAGGCTTAGAAAACGTAATTCCTGTGGTTTGGGTGGTGGCTAAAGCGACTGAAGGCGGTTGGATATTAGAAAAACCTGCCCAAAACTGTACTACCCTTGCTCAAGTTTACAAGAAAGCAGATAAATCTTATCAAGGTAGGGCAACAGTACCGATGCTTTGGGATAGTCAAACAGATACTATCGTAAATAATGAAAGTTCAGAAATAGTTAAACTATTTAATACCCAGTTTAATGAATGGTCAACTCAGCCCAACTTAGACCTTTATCCTATCTCTTTACAAGCAGAAATTGATCAGTTAAATCGTCAAATTTATACCAACATTAATAATGGGGTTTATTGCTGTGGAATGGCACAAAGTCAATCAGCTTATGAAACGGCTTGTCAAGCCTTATTTGATACCTTAGATGAATTAGAACAGCGTTTAACGAATCATTCTTATCTCTGTGGAGAACAGATCACTTTAGCAGATGTTTGGTTATTTCCTACCTTGTTTCGCTTTGATGCGGTTTATTATCATCTGTTTAAATGTAATTGTCGCCGTATTCAAGACTATCCCAATCTCTCGTCATTTAGCCAAAGAATTTATCAGTTATCGGGTATTTCTGCTACTTGCAATCTTGCTCAAGTTAAACAGGATTATTATACTAATCTTTTTCCACTTAATCCCGGAGGAATTATTCCCTTGGGGAATGGATAATGAATTATGAACTATAGCTTATAAATTAGCAACCTATTTACTCTGCCTTGATTTTACTTAACTACTGATGTCAATTATTCACGTCGAAAACCTCACTAAAATCTATCCTGTTGCCATAAAAAAAAATGGATTCAAAGGGACAATTCAACATTTCTTTAACCGTCAATATCAAGAAGTAAAAGCGGTTGATAACGTTTCTTTTGAGATTAATACAGGGGAAATGGTGGGATTTTTAGGGCCGAACGGTGCAGGAAAAACGACGACTCTTAAAATGTTAACTGGATTAATCCATCCCTCCCAAGGAAACCTTAAGGTAACTGATGCAATTCCTTTTAAACGTGAATCTCAATTTTTAAGAAAAATGAGCCTAATTATGGGGCAAAAACAGCAACTGTTGTGGGATTTACCAGCGATTGATTCTTTTCGTATTAATGCAGCCGTCTATGAAATTCCTGACTCCGTCTTTAAAGAACGATTAGGGGAATTAGCCCAAATGTTAGCTTTAGAAGCTAAATTAAGCCAGCCTGTTCGTAAATTATCCCTTGGAGAACGGATGAAAGCCGAGTTATTAGCCGCTTTACTTCATCATCCCCAAGTTCTCTTTTTGGATGAACCCACCCTAGGATTAGATGTAAATGCTCAGACAGCCGTACGCACCTTTTTAAAAGACTATAATCAACGTTATAAAGCCACAATTTTGCTTACCAGTCATTATATGGCTGATATTACTGCTTTATGTCAGCGAGTCCTCTTAATTCATCAAGGGACACTTATCTATGATGGTGACTTGCAGAACTTATTAGATAAATTTGCCCCTTATCGAGAGGTAACTATCATGTTAGAAAAATCTGTATCAGTCGAAATATTAAGAGAATTTGGAGAAATTGAAGAAATTGATGGACAGAAAGTAGGATTTATTGTGCAGAGATCCCAAGTTACCCCAACAATTTCCAAAATTTTAGCTCAATTACCTGTTATTGACCTTAATGTAACCGATCCTCCGATAGAAGAAGTGATTGGCCGTCTTTTCCAAGCTCAAACAGCCGTTTAAACCCGCTTTACATTACGCCACAGGGTAAGCGTAACACTCAAAATGGCTGTAACCTGACGAAATCGTTTAAGATATACCGACCATTGTAGATAAAGCTGTGTCAGCGTCATCACACCTTCCTCAACTTGTACAATTTGCTCAGGAGCGGGTGATAAAATATAATGAATGTCCCGTTCTACCTGCTCAAGAATAAAAGCGGTTTGGCACAGCCTGTTACGCCATCGCCACACACATCTTAATAGATATAGGTTGAATAGGGTTAACAGAAGATTAAAGATAATTACGAAAACCAACATTTAATGTTAAAATTAACGATAAATTGGGGAATTAGCTCAGCTGGTAGAGTGCTGCGATCGCACCGCAGAGGTCAGGGGTTCGACTCCCCTATTCTCCATCTATCTTAAATGCTCTGCTTTCTCTCTCGACATCGCAGGGCTAGTTTGTGGTTTTAGATTTAACGGAGAGAGAGGGATTCGAACCCTCGTTAGAGTTACCCCTAAACAGCATTTCCAGTGCTGCGCCTTCAACCGCTCGGCCATCTCTCCCTTTGGGGTCACGAATTCCCATCATATAACAGATAAATCTTTTTAGCAATCAATTTATTTTTTTTGGGGATTACCCCTATTTGTTTTACAATAATTTACATTTACAAAAGTTTTAAGTCGAAACTTCCCAGTGTATTTGCGTAGTCTAGTTTATCAAAAACGTTTCCACAAAAAAGAACCATGTTATTTATCTGTTTATTCACCTTTTTGGGCGCGGCCCTCATTGCTCAACTTAGTGTTAATTTTAATCAAGAAAGAGAGCTATTATCAGTTATTGCTGGCTTAGGCTTAGTTTTAAGCTTGATTTTAGCTCCCGGTCTCGTTAAAGTAGCTCTTTTAGGCTTAATAGTACTAAATCAGCAACTGGATTTAAGCTAGTCGTCAGAGATCAGATTTTTCATTACACTTCTATTTATTCATAATTCACAAATTATAATTTATAATTCATAATTTATAATTTATAATTCAGGGTTCATAATTTAATGGAGACATCATGACTGAATTTGATTACGATCTAGTCATTATAGGGGCGGGTGTAGGTGGCCACGGGGCTGCATTACACGCCGTTAAATGTGGCTTAAAAACGGCTATTGTGGAAGCAAAGGATATGGGGGGAACTTGTGTTAACCGTGGTTGTATCCCCTCAAAAGCCCTCCTCGCTGCGTCAGGAAGGGTTAGAGAGTTACAGGATCATCAGCATTTGCAAGAATTAGGGATTAATGTAGGAAATATTGGCTTTGAACGCCATAAAATTGCTAATCATGCCAATGATTTAGTTAGTAAAATTCAAGGGGATCTGACTAATAGTCTCAAACGGTTGAAAGTGGAGGTTATTCGAGGATGGGGGAAAGTAGCTGCTCCTCAGAAAGTGAGTATTTTAACGGATGAGGGAGAAAAAACGATTACAGCTAAGGATATTATGCTTTGTCCGGGATCAATTCCATTTGTTCCCAGAGGTATCGAAATTGACCATAAAACCGTATTTACTAGCGATGAAGCGGTTAGACTGGAAACCTTACCCCAATGGATGGCAATTATTGGTAGTGGGTACATCGGACTAGAATTTTCGGATATTTATACTGCTTTAGGCTGTGAAGTAACGATGATTGAAGCCTTAGATACTTTAATGCCGGGTTTTGATCCAGAAATCGCTAAATTAGCCGAACGAATCCTAATTAAACCCCGTGATATTGAGACGTATGTAGGGGTATTTGCCACAAAAATTACCCCCGGATCCCCTGTTACTATTGAGTTAACCGATGCAAAAAGCAAAGAAGTGATTGAAACCCTAGAAGTTGATGCTTGTTTGGTTGCTACAGGGCGTATTCCTGCGACAAAGAACTTAGGATTAGATACTGTGGGGGTTGACGTGGATAAACGAGGGTTTATTCCTGTTAATGATCGCATGGAGGTACTACAAGAGGGTCAACCCGTTCCCCATCTTTGGGCAGTCGGAGATGCAACGGGTAAGATGATGTTAGCCCATGCTGCATCGGGACAAGGTATTATTGCAGTGGAAAATATTTGTGGGAATGCTTCTACCATTGACTATCGCAGTATTCCGGCCGCCGCATTTACCCACCCAGAAATTAGTTATGTGGGGTTAACTGAGCCTCAAGCGAAAGAATTAGGAGAAACCGAAGGATTTACGGTTAAATCGGTTAAAACCTATTTTAAAGGCAATTCTAAAGCTTTAGCCGAAAAAGAAACCGATGGAATTGCTAAAGTTGTCTATCGGACTGATACAGGCGAATTATTAGGCGTTCATATTTTAGGGATTCATGCGTCAGATTTAATTCAAGAAGCAGCCAATGCGATCGCTCAACGGCTTCCTGTACAGAAATTAGCCTTTAATATTCATACCCATCCTACTTTATCAGAAGTATTGGATGAAGCGTATAAACGGGCAGTTTAATAGTTAACAGCTAACACTTAGCAGTTAATAGTTTAATAGTTAACAGTTATAGTCGTTTCAAATAAGTGTGAGACAGAGGAGAGTGCTGCGAAGTACAGGCGAAGCCTGACCGTCTCGCTCACAACACTTACAATAAGACGGGGTGATGGTGTCTCATTCTTATTGAAATTAACTATAACAGTTAACAATTAGCAGTAACTGAGTCTCCTGAACTTGAGGTAATAAGTACACCTTTATATATGACTCTATTTCATTAGATTATTTTAGTTGAAACAGTCCCAAAATATAATTTATTCTTCACAGGTTTTACATAAAATTCATTGAAATAAAATCCATTGTTTGTGCATTTTACTTGACACAATAAGGTGAGTTGTATTAAGATTAATGCGGCCGTTATTATCACAAGCAAAATCATCAATTAATAATGATCAATGCTGCTGCGATCGCAACTTTATTGTACGGAATTTTAGCCTTAATCGGTGGCATTTTAGGGTATCTAAAAGCTCGGAGTCAACCCTCTTTAATTTCAGGATTAGTCAGTGGTATTTTACTAATAGGAACAGGACTTTTACAACTAGCAGGAATAGGCTGGGGAAAATGGTTGGCCGTAGCTATTACCTTGGCTTTAATTGTTGTATTCATCATTCGTTGGCGTAAAACTCGAAAATGGATGCCTGCTGGCATAATGGTAATTGTTGGGGTCGCTTGTTTGGTTGTAATGATTCCATAGATTAATAAGATTTTTTACTGGTTATTATTTTTATTTAATATAATTTAAAATCTCGATATAATTTATATAATTTCAATCGGGTCACTTTGCTACCTTAGTTTAGAATTGTGAAGTAATAGAAATCATTTCAGGATCTTACATTTAAAATTCAAGAGCCGATAGGCGTAGGTATTTTTTAGAGGCAATGAATAGTGAAAAATACTCTAAAAAGAATAGGTTTCCCCCTTATGATTACGGTTGGTTTATCCATTGCTAATGTAGTTATCTGGCAAGCCTTAAATCAACAAGAAGACGCAAAAAATCGCCATTCTTCCCTGCCAATCGTGGTAGGAATCGGTTTTGCTGGTATTTGTGGCGTTTCTACCTATCTTTGGCAAACAGCACGCAGGAGGAGTCAACAACTCGAACAAGAAATTATTGAGCGCAAGAAAACTCAAGAAACCCTAGAAAAAACGTTAAAAGAATTAGATTTTCAAAAATTAGCTCTAGATAAATCGGCTATTGTCGCTATTACAGATAATAAAGGCACAATAACCTATGTAAATGATAAATTTTGTCAAATTTCCCAATACAGTGAAGCAGAATTATTAGGGCAAAATCATCGTATTCTCAAATCAGGGTATCATTCCCCCCAATTTTTTAACAATCTATGGCAAACAATCGCTAAAGGAGAAATATGGCGAGGAGAAATCAAAAATAAAGCCAAAGATGGCTCTTTTTATTGGGTTGATACCACTATTGTGCCGTTTTTAGATAGCCAAGACAAGCCATTTCAATATCTAGCCATTCGCTTTGAGTTAACAAAACAAAAAGAGGTAGAAGAAGCGCAACAGCGTCAACTTAAGAAAGTCTTGTTATTAAACCAAATAACCGAAGAAATTCGCCGTAGTCTCGATCCCAAGGATGTTTTTCATATTGCGGCTGAACAAATTGGGAAGGCGTTTAATAGTAGTCGTTGCGTCATTCACACCTATTGTTCTCATCCCACCCCCCATTTTCCCCTTGTTGCAGAATACTCCAACCTAACCTATTGTTCCCTATCTGGTGCAGAAATGCCCTTAGAAGGGAATCTCTATGCAGAAACCCTCTTAAGTCGAGATCAGATGGTAATATCCGAAGATATCATCCACGACCCCCTTCTCGCTAATATTCGCCCCCTTTGTGAGCAAATCGGCATACAATCATTAATGGGAATTAGAACGTCTTATCAGGATAAACCCAATGGTGCCATTATTATTCATCAATGCGATCGCCGTCGTCATTGGCAAAGAGAAGAAATTGAGCTTTTAGAAGCCATAGCGGGACAAATGGGCATTGCTATTTCCCAATCTCAGCTATTATCCCAAGAAAAATCACAAAATGAGGCATTAAAAACCGCTAAACACCAAGCCGAAGCAGCAAGTCTGGCAAAGAGTGAATTTCTCGCCATGATGAGTCATGAAATTCGTACCCCCATGAATGGTGTGATTGGGATGACGGGGTTACTCTTAGATATGAAATTAACAGATATACAAAGAGACTGCGTAGAAACCATTCGTAATAGTGGAGATGCTTTACTCACCGTTATTAATGATATTTTGGACTTTTCTAAGATAGAGTCAGGAAAATTAGAATTAGAAATTCATCCCTTTAATTTAAGAAATTGTATCGAAAATGCCTTAGAATTACTCGCTTTTAAAGCCCATGACAAAGGCATTGAATTGGCTTATCTCTACGATACTCAAGTTCCTGCCCTGATCGAAGGAGATGAAACCCGAATTCGTCAGATTTTAGTCAATTTAATCAATAATGGCCTTAAATTTACCGAGCAGGGGGAAGTAATTGTGGCTGTTTCTCTGACAAATATAGATAACTTGGGGAACTATACCCTACAATTTAGCGTAAAAGACACAGGAATCGGTATTTCTCGCCAAAATCAGGCTAAACTTTTCCAACCCTTTAGTCAAGGGGATAGTTCAACCACCCGTAAATATGGGGGGACAGGGCTAGGATTAGTAATTAGTCAACGGTTATGTACAATGATGGAGGGTAAAATTTGGGTACAAAGCACAGAAGGACTGGGATCGACTTTTTTCTTTACCATTCAAGCTAAAGCTGCACCAGACATTTATCTTAACCAGCTACAACCCGATCTTTCTTCATTGAAGCATAAAAGAGTTTTAATCGTCGATGATAACACAACTAATCGCAAAGTGATGTCCTTGCAAGTTGAACAGTGGCAGATGATACCAGAAATTGTTGCCTCTGGCAGAGAAGCCCTTAAGGTATTAAATGAAGGAAAATGCTTTGATATAGGGATTTTAGACCTACAAATGCCCAGTATGGATGGGGCAATGTTAGCCGAAAAAATTCGTCAATTAGGCACAAAAGGGGAATTTCCCCTGATCTTACTCTCTTCGATTGATCAACGACAGCCAGAATATAATAACCTTTTTCAAGCCCAATTAAGTAAACCCGTGCGTCAGGCTCAATTATACGAAGTTCTACTCGCTATTTTAGCTAAACAGCCCATTACCATTGATATTGATACCCCTAAACCCGATGCTGATGCGATCGCCCTAAAAGAAAACGCTCAACTGGGGAATACCTATCCCCTTCGTATCTTAGCGGCAGAAGACAACGCTATCAATCAAAAACTGATTACTCAAATCTTAAGTCGGTTAAGTTATCGTATCGATGTTGTTGGTAATGGATTAGAGGCAATCGAAGCCTTAGAGCGTCAAACCTATGATTTAGTCTTAATGGATATACAAATGCCAGAAATGGACGGATTCCAAGCTACCCAGTGGATTCGTCAGGCAAAACACCTATCTTCCCAACCTAAAATCGTAGCCATGACAGCCAACGCAATGCAAGGCGATCGCGAACGTTGCTTAGACGCAGGGATGGATGATTACCTCAGTAAGCCTTTACAGATTACCCAGCTAGTTAATGTTTTGCAACAAACCACCTCGAATCAACCCTCTAAGTTGCCAGAATACCCAAATGTAGCCTTAGAATACCCAATTTTAGACCTTAAAACGTTACAATTCGTCAAGGAAAATCTCTGTGGTGAGGATTTAAAATTATTAATAGAGATGATTGAATGCTATTACCAAGAGAGTGAGAAGCAAATCAATTGTTTAACAGAAGCACTTGAGGGACAAGATACCACGACTCTACATCGCATCGCCCATTCCCTCAAATCCAGTAGTGCATCTTTAGGGGCAATGCAATTATCACAACAGTGTAAACAGTTAGAAACCTTAACCCATACAGGAGACTTATCAACCGCCCCTGATACAGTGGATGCTATTCGACAGTGCTATCAAACTGCCAAAATCGCCCTAAACAACGCCATTAACAACTATGAGGCAAAAACATGACTACCCATCTCGCCAACCCCATAACGCAGCCCATTTTAGACGAAACCCACGCCCCTTTAATTTTGATAGTGGATGATGATACTTTTGTGCAGATGCAGCTAAGATTGTATCTTGAAAGAGAAGGGTATCAAGTTGCGATCGCCAATAGCGGAGAAGAGGGACTGGCTACCTATCGCACCCATCATCCTGATTTAGTGCTGCTTGATGCTATTATGCCGGGGATTAATGGGTTTGAGTGCTGTAAGCAACTCTCTCAACTTCCTAGTGCTGCTTATGTTCCCATTCTCATGATTACGGCTTTAGATGACCAACAATCCGTTGATTATGCCTTTGATGTAGGGGCGGCTGATTATGTAACCAAACCCATTCATTGGGCTGTTTTGCGTCAGCGTGTCAAAAGATTGCTCTATCAGACTCAATTACAGCGTAAACTACAGTTAGCGAATCTTCACTTAGAAAGACTAGCGTTTTTAGATGGACTTACCCAAATTAGTAACCGTCGTCACTTTGATGATCGATTATCTTTAGAATGGAATCGTGCGTTAAGGGATAAATCACCGTTATCTTTGATTTTGGCAGATGTAGATAATTTTAAAGCCTATAACGATACTTATGGCCATCAAGCGGGTGATTCTTGCCTCAAAGAAGTCGCACAAATCTTTTTACAGTCTGCTAACCGCCCAACTGACTTAGCAGCCCGTTATGGGGGAGAAGAATTTGCCATGATTTTAGCCAATACTGATCTTAAGGGGGCAAAGGTAATTGCTAAAAGAATTCAAACAGCAATAAGAACATTAAAGATTCCCCATCACACTTCAACCACCATAAATTATGTTACCTTAAGTATGGGAATTGCCAGTATGATTCCCCATCAAGATAATAGTTATACCGCCTTAATTGAACAAGCCGATCAATGTCTTTATCAAGCGAAAAGGCAAGGAAAAAATCGCTTTGTCAGTGATTTTATTCCCCAATTTGAAACAGTTAATAATACCAGCAAACCTGAAAACTAACACCTGTTGAGGAAGAATATAGCATTAATGATATGACTTTTAACTTCCACAAGTATTTAAAAAAAATACCATTACAGAGGGTTATTGTTGTCCCTTTTGTATTGCAAATTGTCATAGTTGTTAGCATTATTGGCTATTTATCATATCGTAATGGACAAAGAACCGTTGATAACTTAGTTAGCCAGCTAATGGAAGAAATTAATGAACAAATAGCAGCAAAATTAAGAGACTATTTAGCCGCCCCTCATATTGTTAATCAACTAAACGAGAATGCTTTAGATTTAGGACAATTAAATGTTAATGATCTAAAGACAATGGAAAAACATTTTTGGAAACAAAGTCAAGTATTCAACTTAATTAGTTATATTCAATTTGGCGATAAAAATGGAGAATTTGTGGGGTTAGCGATTAATGATGATGGAACCAATCATTATCAAGTAACAGACTTGAGTGGAACGTTAAACACTTATGAAATTACGTCTCAAGGAGAAAGAGGAAACTTATTAAAAGTAAGTCCTGATTTTGATTCCCGTGTTAGACCTTGGTTTATTATTCCCAAAGAAGCCAATAAAGTTGCTTGGACTGAGATTTATTCTTGGGTAAGTCCACCCACATTAGCTATTACCATCGGTCAACCCTATTATGATAAAAATAATGTCTTTCAAGGAATTCTAGCCACCGATCTAACCATAGCACAAATCAGTGATTTTTTACGCAGTTTAAGTATTAGTCAATCAGGAAAAGCTTATATTATAGAAAGGTCTGGAAATTTAGTTGCAAGTTCAGCCTTACAAGATCCTTTTGTTATTATTGATAATCAACCCCAACGCCTTGCTGCTCAAGATATTGATGATCCTTTAATTCAACAAACAACTACATATCTTCAGAACAATTTTGAGTTATTTGAGCATATTACTCAAACCGAAAAATTAACCTTTAAAACCAAAGGAAATCGTCATTTTGTTCAAGTTGTTCCTTGGCAAGATGAATTTGGGTTAGATTGGTTAATTATTTTAGTTATCCCTGAATCAGATTTTATTGCCCAGATTCAAGAAAATACTCGTAATACTCTCATTCTTTGTATGCTATCATTAATGGTAGCCATTCTGATTGGTATTTGGACAGCAAGATGGGTAACTTATCCGATTTTACAACTCAATGAAACCGCCAAAGATATTAGTTCTGGGAACTACCAAAAAGTAAAGATTGATAGAGAAGATGAATTAGGAGAATTAATTACCAGTTTTAATCATATGTCAAAGGACTTAAAAGAAGCCTTTGAACTGTTAGAACTCAAAGTCAAACAAAGAACCACAGAACTAGAATTAGCCAAAGAAAAAGCAGAAATAGCGAATCAAGCGAAAAGTGAATTTTTAGCCAATATGAGTCATGAAATTAGAACGCCGATGAATGCTATTTTAGGATTTAGTGAGTTACTATTAGATTCAATTCATGAGTCTCGTTCTCGTTCCCATCTCTTATCAATTAATTCGGCAGGGAAAACATTATTAGCCTTAATTAATGATATTTTAGACTTAGCAAAGATAGAAGCAGGAAAATTATCCATTAAGTACGAACCAGTAAATTTTTCTTCATTGATACAAGAAATTATTCACATTTTATTACCAAAAGCACAACAGAAAAACCTTGATCTAAAGTTTGAAATTGATGAATCCATTCCAGTTAATATACTCTTTGATTCGGTTCGTTTTCGTCAAATTATTTTAAATTTGATTAGCAATAGTATCAAATTTACTGAACAAGGTTCTGTCACCATTAAAGTAGAAAAACTACCTGCAAAAAAACAAATTAATAACGCTCAAAAAATCTCTCTTAAAATTACGGTAAAAGATACAGGTATTGGTATTTCTTCAGACGAGCAAAGTAAAGTATTTGATTCTTTTTTTCAAGTGGAAAGAAGCACAAAAAGACAATATGAAGGGACAGGACTAGGATTAACCATCACTAAGAGATTGACTCAACTGTTAAACGGAACAATTGACCTGCAAAGTCAACTCAATGAAGGTAGTATTGTGACTTTAACCTTCTTTGATCTGACGATTATTGATGATTCTGATATCTTTCACGATCAAACTTCTAACTATCAAACTTCTCATCGCTTAAATACAAACTTAGATCAATTTCCTCAGATGACAATTTTAGTTGTTGATGATAACCCAGAAAACTGCGATTTACTAGAACAAATTTTTATTAATACCCATCATTCTCTTCTTTTTGCCGATGATGGTATAGAGGCAATTAATAAAACCCTTGTATATCTGCCAGACTTAATTTTATTGGATTTAACAATGCCTAAATTAGATGGAGAAACAACCGCCAAAATCTTAAAAAATAATCCGAAAACTAAACCTATTCCTATTATGATAGTAACGGCTTCTTTGCTAGATAATGAAAAAGGAAGACTAAAAGGATTTTATGACGGCTTTTTAAAGAAACCCTTTAATCGAATCCAATTAATCGAGCAGTTACAGAATATTTTTCCTGATTCAACAGCATCTTATCCCTCTCAAGAAACACCCGTGATCATAGAAGAAAATAAATCAAACAATAGTTTAGAGCATCGAATAAATCTGCTAGATTTAATAGAAAAACTAAAGCAAGAAGAGGCAGATTGTTATGAAATCTCTCAAACAATGATTAATCGAGACTTAGGAAAATTCACTAAAAAATTATGTACTTGGGCAGAACAATATGACAATATTTTACTGTCTAATTATTCTACTCAGTTAAAGACCCAATTAGAGGAATTTGACCTTGATAATTTAGCAAAAACCCTTCAGGCATTTCCCACACTCATTACAAAATTAGAACAATTACTCTCTCAAACAGAATAAAGAGCAACTGTCTTAAGTTATAATCATCCACAAGCTTTTTTCCTAAATATTATGATTGCTGTTCCCCACTATATCAGTCCCCAAGACTATCTGGATATCGAACGTCAAAGTCAAATTCGTCACGAATATCGACGAGGTTTAGTTTATGCAATGGCTGGTGGTACAGATAACCATGATCGCATTGCCTTTAATATACTGAAGCTGATTGACAATCATTTAGGGGACACTACAGACTGTCGGTTTTACTCTGGTAATGTGAAAGTTAACTACAAAGAGGACTATTATTATTATCCTGATGCTTTTATAACCTGTGATCCCCGTGATCACCAAGATCGTTATCTTAAACGCTACCCTAAACTCATTGTCGAAGTTCTTTCATCGAGTACAGCTACTTTTGATCAAGGAGAGAAATTTCAAGATTATCAACAGATTGAAACCTTAGAAGAGTGTATATTAATTACTCAAGAAAATCAGTGTGTAGAATGTCGTCGCCGCACAACTATAGATGATTGGGAAACGACAATTTACCAGACAGGTGATAGGGTGATTCTACACAGTATTGGCTTGAGATTTGCGATCGCTGATTTGTATCGTGGGATAGATTAAATTTGTTCGGAAGATTGAGTGAAACTCTCTAAAATTTCCTCAAGTGCGATCGCAATATGAGTCCAGTGAGTCCCCCCCTGACAGAAAACAATATAGGGTTCTCTCAGAGGGCCATCTGCGGAAAACTCTGAGGTACTACCATCAACAAATGTGCCACCTGCCATTACTAACTGGCTTTCGTAACCGGGCATCGTCGCAGGAACGGGTTCAAGATAAGATTCTACTGGGGAACAGTGTTGAATGGCCTTACAGAAACGAATTAACTTTTCAGGAGATCCTAACTCAATAGCTTGGATAATATCTCGTCTAGGGACAAATGGCTTAGGATTAACCGAATATCCCAATTTATCGAATACATAAGCTAATAAATGGCTTCCTTTAACCGCTTCTCCCACCATTTGGGGGGCTAAAAATAACCCTTGATAAAATAAACGATTCTGATGAAGCGTTGCACCGCCTTCCGTCCCAATGCCGGGTGCAGTTAAGCGATTAGCAGCTAAATCAATATATTGCCGTTTTCCCGCTAAATATCCCCCTGTATTAACAATTGTTCCCCCCGGATTCTTAATCAGAGATCCCGCCATTAAATCTACCCCCACTTGTGTAGGTTCTTGGGTTTCAATAAACTCCCCATAGCAATTATCAACAAAACAAACTGTATTCGGGTTCTGTTCCTTAACAATCTGGACAATTTCGCCAATTTCTCCTACGGATAAACTCTGTCGCCACGAATATCCGCAAGAACGCTGAATTAAAACCATACGGGTATTTTCCCTTACGGCTGTCTTTAACCCTTCCCAGTCAATAATTCCCTCATCGCTTAAGGCTAATTCCCGATAAGTAACGCCAAAATCTGCCAAAGACCCTTGATTTTCGCCTCGTAATCCAATTACTTCCTCTAACGTATCGTAAGGATGACCCGCTACTGCTAATAACTCATCATTGGGGCGTAAAATGCCAAATAAGGCACAAGCAATGGCATGAGTTCCCGATACTAACTGTAAGCGGACAATAGCAGCCTCTGCTCCCATAATCTCTGCAAAGACTTCATCTAGGGTGTCCCGTCCTAAATCATCATGACCATAACCACTGACACTTGTAAAGTGATGAACCCCGACACGATGATGACGGAAGGCCGTCAGTATTTTTCTCAAATTTACCTTGACCTTAGCGTCGATATCGTAAAAGATGGGAGATAGTGTTTTTTCAGCTACTTTTAGTAGCTCCTGTTTATCCATTAGTCAAAAAAAATAAGATTTCGTTATCTCGCTTGACAAATCGCCCAAGGGTAGATACGGGTCAAGCCTGAAGGAATCTCGTAGTTTGGGGATGTAAAAAATTGCTTAAATCTGTCCTCATAATTAACTTAAAGGGCTTAATATTAAGCTTTTGAGTCTTTACACTACCAAATTACCATTTTTTGTTGTGTTTTAAAACACCTGTTTTTCTATCGAGTTCACGTTCAGGACATTACATGACTGTTGCAACTACCCCTAAACTTCCCATCGATTGGATGACAACTCTTTATATGGTTTTCATCCATATTGTGGCTTTAATCGCCTTTCTTCCCAGTAATTTTAGTTGGGGAGCCGTGGGAATTGCTTTCTTTCTCTATTGGGTTACCGCTAACTTGGGGATTACCCTTGGCTATCATCGCCTAGTCTCCCACCGTAGCTTTAAAACCCCTAAATGGTTAGAATATTTTTTCATTTTCTGTGGAACATTAGCCTGTCAAGGTGGCCCTATTCAATGGATTGGATTACACCGTGTGCATCATAAATATTCAGATACGGACTTAGATCCCCATGATTCTAATAAAGGATTGTGGTGGAGTCACTTTGGTTGGATGTTACATCACATTCCGGCTGATGATGATGTTCCTCGCTATACACAAGATATTAAAGATGATCCCTTCTATCAATTCTGTCAAAATTATTTCATTCCACTGCAACTTATTTTAGGATTTCTTCTCTATTGGTGGGGAGGATGGCCTTATGTTATGTGGGGCATTTTTGTACGCCTTGTAGTAGTTTTCCACGTTACTTGGTTTGTTAACAGTGCGACTCACAAATTTGGCTATAAAAGTCACGAGTCTAATGATTGCTCCCGTAATTGTTGGTGGGTTGCTCTCTTATCCTTCGGTGAAGGATGGCATAATAATCATCATGCGTATCAATATTCTGCTCGACATGGTTTAGCATGGTGGGAAATTGATGTGACTTGGATGATTATTCGCTCATTGCAAATTTTTGGCCTAGCTAAAGATGTTAAATTAGCGCAGATTAAAGAATAGTCTGGTTGCTATATAGACAAACAATAATCTCCCGTTTCCTTCTCAATTGGTAATGGGAGATTTTTTTATTTATTAATTGTTATTAGTTATCAACCTACCCTCATACTAAGTCCGACTTATGAAGTCCAGTTTTAGGATAATAGGGAGAAGGGAGAGAGCAATTCGATAACTGAGTTTTGTTAACTGGATTTCATATCAGTCAGATGGAGTTCTCAGAAGAGGTTACATCAGAAATTGCTTCGTCATCATCCTCCCCTTCACTGATTAAAGAATCCATCCTTTGAGAAGAAGTTATGTCAGAAATTGCTTCATCATCATCCCCTTTACCGATTAAAGGATCCATCTTCTGAGAAGAAGTTACATCAGAAATTGCTTCATCATCATCCCCTTCGCCAATTAAAGACTCTATCCATTGATCCGGATTTTCATCACAAAATTTCATACGAGAAAAAAGATATTGTCCCCAAAATTCCTCTGTTTTGAGATCAGTAGATACGCTTGTGTGTAAAGTTGCATAGCGGGGAAGATGTCCTTTTGGTGCAGCCAAATGAAAGGTTAATTCAGGATAGGTTAACCAGCTTCCCTCCACACACCATCCAACTGTATGTCCTAATTTTTGGGCGATTTCAGCTTGGTTCTCTGTATTTTTTTGAATCGGCTCATAAATTGCTTTTTGCACACTAAAGCCGAATTTTTGATGAGAATAGTGCAGCCAAAGTCCATCAATCGTCCTTAATTCCACACAGGGAAAATCAAGAATATCTTCTCGTCGTAACCATCCTTCTTCAGTGCGATCGCACAACTCTAGCATGAGACGATAGGTTTCTTGATCGGCTTCTCGCCACTGTTGTTGCTCTAAAAGATTAAAAAGGGCTTCGTAGAGGGGATCATCTATCATGAGGTTAGAAAAAATTGGGCTTGTTGGGCAACCAATTCCATCGTATCAGAGCTTAACTGTTTCAGGATGTCTTGTACCTGTGATCCGCCTAAATTTCCCAATGCTTGAGCCACTCTAAGACGAATTTGCCAATCTTCGTCCGTTGCAAAAGGAGTAAGCAGGGAAATGGCTTCAGGATTGCCTAATTCTCCCATAGAACTGATAGCAGAAGTCCGAATTAAACTATTTTCGGAATTAAGTGCGTCTTTGAGTATATTAAAGCCTCTAGGCTCACCCATTTCTCCCAATGCTGCAACGATACTTACTTGGATTAACCATTCGGAACTTTGATAGTATAAAGTTTCTATCAATTCATAAGCATCTGTTAATTTTAACGCCCCCACCACATCTGCTGCTGCTGCTTTAACATCCACTTCTCCGTCATGAAACAAGCGATCACGCAATAATTCTAGGGTTTTTTCCATATTTTCTTTTCCCAATGTATCTAATTGACTAACAGCCGCATAACGCACTCTTGGGTTACTATCTGTGATGAGGGGTTCAATTAACTCAAACGCAAGAGATTGATCTAACTCTCGTAGTTGGTTAACACCAATTAAGCGATCGCCATAATCTTCTGAACTCAAGAGTTGTTGTACCGATTCAGGGGTGATAGTCATAAGTCGAATAAAAATTTAAGATGAATGTATGTATAATACGAAAACAAGTTTTTAACCTTACTCACTATAACATTTAAAACTGTGCAACGTATCAGAATGATTTCTTCTTTTTATTGATGAATCAGAACCAACTAGCGTTATATGAAACCAGATGGCGATCGCTTTTTGAACTAAGAAAGAGTGGATTTATATTTTAATTAATGATTATATACTTAAACCAGATTGAGAAAATGCCAGATTGAGTTCAGGAAGTAAGTTTAATTCTGCTGCCCATTTTTGTAAATAAACTCTATCTAATTTTGAATCTTGTAATTTAATAATACCTAAAATATCTCGCCACTGTTTATCTGATTGATTTGTCATTTTATACCAAATAATCTTTTGTAGGATTGCATCCTCTGGGGTAGATACATATAAACTTTTAGCAGGATTTTCTTGCACAATTAACTTTTGTCGGCGTTTAAATTCTGTTTGATTAAGAGGACGCTGCTTTAAAATAAAGATATCAACTTTTCCTAATGAATCTGTATCAATCAAGTTAAACGAACTTTGAGATTGAATAGCTTCTTGTATGGCTGATTCACTCAAATAAAACTGAGGAGTAAAAGCATTTATAAATAAGTTTATCTTATCGAGTTCTAAATCAATAATCAAGTCAATATCTTGGGTGCTTCTCGGTTCACCAAATAAGGTACTTGCAAGAGAACCACCGACTAAATAGGGGATTTCCAGTTCTTCCAAAATACCAGCAACGGTTAATGCTAAAGAAATAGGATCAGTTAACATGATAGATTTGCTATTAAGTTTAATTAATTTTAAGATACTTTTCTCTAAAGTCAACTTAGCAAATTCAGCTTTGATTTGTTGTGAATTAGCATCAGGATAACGATTAAGAATGCCTTGCAGACTTATTTGATAACAGCCTTTTGTCCAGTTGGCGATTAATTGAGCTTTTTTAGCTATACTTAGTTTACGCCATAATTTCAACTGAATCAATTCGGTTTCGATGCTGGTATCATATGACTGGGTTTGGTAAGTAGATAAACTCATAGAAATTATGAATTATAAATTTGCCAACTATTAACTGTTAACTATTCTCCAAAACGATAACCTTTTCCATAAACCGTATGAATCAAAGACGTTTCTCCTTTGGCTTCTATTTTACGCCTTAATAATCTAACTAAAGCTGCTAAAACATTACTATTCGGTTGTTCATTGTCTCCCCAAAGATGATGAAAAATTTGTGTATGAGTTAATAATTGGTTAGAAGATTGCATAAAATAGGCCAGTAATTCCCCTTCCTTTCCAGATAAATTAATCACTCTACCTTGACGATAAGCCACTTGATTCTCTAGATCAAATTCTAGATCCGCCACTTTTAAAGGCGTTAAATTAGGTTTTGTTTCTACGGAAGAAGATCGACGGAGCAAAGCACGAACCCTTGCCAATAATTCTCTTAATTCAAAAGGTTTGACTAGATAATCATCTCCCCCCGCATCTAACCCCATAACCCGATCATCAAGGGTATCTTTAGCCGTTAAAAATAAAACAGGTGTCGTTGTTCCCTGCGATCGCAAAGATTGACAAATATCCAAACCCGATTGATAAGGTAACATCCAATCTAAAATCAGTAAATCGTAGCGATTGTCTAAAGCTAATTCATACCCTTTTAAACCATTGTCGGCTACATCTACTTGATAACCCTCATAAGCTAAAACATGACTGAGAGGTTCAGTTAATTCGGTTTCATCATCTACTAGAAGAATACGCATATTTGAGCTAAATAGTTAATAGTCAATAGTTAATAGCTATAATAACAACGTTGGACTCAGGTTAAAAAAGACGACAAACTGTGAAAATCTTTGCCATAATATTAGGAGCGAGCTTATCCGAATCAAAATTGAGACAAGCACTCGCCGTATTGGGGTCTAGGAAGTTACCTATGAAATTACTGATCAAACAGCTAGGAGTCTATACACTATTGTTAGCCTTGGGAGGTGGGGCTGGCATTATGGGTAGTCGCTACCTCACCACTTCCTCACCATCCGAACAAGCCACCGAACCTCCTCAGAGTGTTCCCCAAGTCTTTCGTCGCCTCCCCATCTCTAACGAACCTTCGTCTCAAGAAAATCTTAACTTTATTGCCAAAGCAGTACAGAAAGTTGGCCCAGCCGTCGTCAGAATTGATGCTTCCCGACAAGTTAGCGAAAATATCCCCGAAGCCTTTGAACAGCCATTCTTTCGTCGTTTTTTTGGCGAAAATATGCCGATTCCTAGAGAAAATATCGAACGAGGAACAGGATCTGGATTTATTCTTAGCTCCGATGGACAGGTCTTAACCAATGCGCATGTAGTACAAGGTAGCAACCAAGTTAAAGTAACTCTCAAGGATGGACAGGTTTTATCGGGAAAGGTGTTAGGGATAGACCAAATGACGGACTTAGCGGTGGTTAAAATCGAAGCAGAAGAAGCATTACCCACCGTTACCCTCGGAGAAGCCGAAAAACTCAATCCGGGGGAATGGGCGATCGCTATTGGCAATCCCTTGGGCTTAGATAATACCGTAACAGTCGGCATTATTAGCGCATTAGATCGATCTAGCAGTGAGGTTGGTGTTCCCGACAAACGAGTTAGATTTATTCAAACCGATGCAGCCATTAATCCGGGAAATTCAGGTGGGCCACTTCTCAACGCAAACGGAGAAGTTATTGGTATTAATACAGCAATTCGGGCAGATGCTCAAGGGTTAGGCTTCGCCATTCCCATAGAAACGGCTCAACGGATTGCTCGACAACTCCTAACCAAAGGAAAAGCCGATCACCCTTACTTGGGAATACACATGGTAACATTGTCTCCCCAATTCAAAGAAGAATTCAATAAAACCACCCCCAACAGTGGCTCACCCACCTTTGAAGTGACTGAAGAGGCAGGGGTTTTAATTGTGCGAGTCGTGACCAATTCTCCCGCCGATAAAGCCGGATTTAAACCGGGGGATGTGATTATTGCTGTGGGAGGAGAAAAGGTAGAAGAGGCCGCCGATGTACAGGAAAAGGTGGAAAAGAGTCTCATTGGTGAACCCCTATCCGTTGAAGTGAAACGCAAAGGTCGCACTGTAGAAGTGTCTGTTCTCCCCGGTACATTTCCGTTGAACAATTAATTAATGTTTGATCAAATAATTCTCTTAATCTTCGTATAGGCTGTCATTGCTGTCTGTCTTTAAGATCAGCCAATTGGGATTCCACCCATCGGTAAGCCACTTGATTCCCTTGTTCTTCAAACAAATCTAAGGCAGTTTCAAAATCCTGAATTGCCTTTTCTTTTTGTGACAAAATTAAATATGTTTTTCCCCGTTCCCAGTAAGCTTCTGCATGGTTAGGGTTTAGCTCGATAGTTGTATTAAAATCAGCGATCGCTTTTTGGGGTTGATTCATTCTAAAGTAAGCAATGCCTCGGTTATAATAAGCTTCCACCGCTTGAGCATCAAGGGTAATGACTTGGCTAAAAATAGTAATCGCACCTTGATAGTCTCCTTTAATTCCCCTTTCCATACCACTAATTAATAAATTTTCAAGCCTCTGGGCTGTTACAGGCTCTTGTGCCTTTATTGAGGAAGTTAAGCCCGTCAAAAGGGGCATAAGGGCTAGAATTACGATTAAATAGCTCTTAATTTGATTCATTACTTTTTGCCCATTTCTTTCACACCACTTAGTAACATCCATAAACCTGCCAGAACGATAAAAAGGGCGATCGCCGCTAAAATCCCATCCATTGTTTCCATCGTTTTTTACCTCAGACTTTATAGGTTCACCCTCAATGTTAACGTGAGTTCGGGTTAAGAGTAATATCAAGACCAGACTTCAATGGTTTGTATGGCTTGAATTAATGAGGGAACAGCAGAAGCTGGCCAATGGGCTTCACAGCGTCTATTTTGATGTAAAATTAGGCTCACTGCATAATGATTTACATATCCTTCTGCTTCTAACCATAAGATGTCACTTTCTACCTCAACCGCTATTTTTTCTTCATCCATCAGTTGATCTGCGATCGCTGTTAATGATTCTATCAATTGGGTCAATAATCGTTGTAATTCCTTCATTTCTGCGGCTGTTAATTCAATTGCCCAATCATCTGTCCCAATTAAGCCTTGATAAATCGGTGCATCTCCATTCCAGCCCACCCGCCATCCCTTTCCCTGTTGAATTTGTCGAGTCATATCAGTTACCAGTAAAAAGGGGGCAAAGCCCCCAAAATAAGCCTTATAGGAAAGGTATGGAATTATGGAATGGACTACATCATGCCCATGCCGCCCATGCCGCCCATACCGCCCATGCCGCCCATGCCGCCCATGCCGCCCATATCAGGGGCAGGTGCAGGAGGTTCGGGTTCGGGTTTTTCCACGACTAACGCTTCGGTGGTTAATACCATTCCGGCGATAGAGGCTGCATTTTGTAGTGCAGAACGAACAACCTTAGCAGGGTCAATAATACCTGCAACAATGAGGTCTTCAAATTCGCCTGTCACAGCATTGTAACCTACATTAAAGTCAGTCTTACGAACAGCTTCTACAACAACTGAGCCTTCTGCCCCTGCGTTATTCACTAATTGACGCAAGGGAGCATCAAGGGCTTTAGCTACGATGTCTGCGCCTACTTTTTCCTCTTCATCGCTGAGGGTATTGCGGAAATCCGCTACTTTCCCTGCTAAACGAATAAGAGTTGTCCCACCACCCGGAACAATGCCTTCTTCTACCGCAGCTTTTGTAGCATTTAAGGCATCTTCGATCCGTAATTTACGGTCTTTCAGTTCGGTTTCCGTTGCCGCCCCAACTTTGATAACTGCAACCCCACCTGCGAGTTTAGCGATGCGTTCTTGTAATTTTTCGCTATCGTAGTCAGAGTCGGTTTCTGCGAGTTGTTTTTGCAGTTGAGCCACCCGTTTTTGCACTGCATCCTTAGCTTTGGTGTCACCAGAAGCCACAAGAGTGGTGTTATCTTTCTCGATAATTACTTTATCCGCCGTTCCTAGCATATCTGGGGTCATGGTATCGAGGCTAAGACCAATTTCCTCAGATACTACGCTTCCGTTGGTAAGAATCGCAATGTCTTGTAACATGGCTTTACGGCGATCGCCAAAACTGGGAGCTTTAATCGCAGCTACGTTTAACACCCCACGGGCTTTATTCACCACAAGGGTTGCTAAGGCTTCCCCATCGATGTCTTCGGCGATAATTAATAAGGATTTGCCATCACGGGCAACGGTTTCCAAAATACCGACTAAATCGTTAACAGAGCTAACTTTTTTGTCTGTTATTAAGATGTAGGGACTTTCAAATTCTACGATTTGGCGTTCATTATCGGTGATGAAGTAAGGAGATAAGTAACCCCGATCAATTTGCATCCCTTCTACTACATCTAACTCGGTATTGAGGGATTTTGATTCTTCAACGGTGATAACTCCGTCTTTGGTCACTTTTTCCATCGCTTGGGAAATCATTTGACCCACTTCTTCGTCATTCCCAGAGGAAACGGTAGCCACTTGAGCGATCGCATCTCCTTCGACGGGTTTGGCTACATTTGCCACTTCTTGAACGAGGAAATTAATGGTTTTTTCAATTCCACGGCGTAATGCCACAGGATTTGCCCCTGCGGTCACATTTTTTAAGCCTTCTCGAATCAAAGCTTGAGCGATCACTGTAGCGGTGGTTGTACCGTCTCCTGCAATTTCTTTGGTTTTTGAGGCAACTTCTTGAATTAGTCTAGCACCTGTATTTTCTAGGGGATCTTCTAGTTCAATTTCTTTAGCAACGGTGATCCCGTCATTGACAATTTGGGGTGCGCCGAATTGTTTTTCTAAAAGAACATTACGTCCTTTGGGTCCTAGGGTAACAGACACTGCGTTTGCTAGTGAATTGATACCCTCTTCTAACGATCTTCTAGATTCTTCTTTAAAAGAGATGATTTTTGCCATAGTGTTTGAGTGTGTCTTAATGACTTCCAATAGCTAATTTAGCACTCTTAAGGATGGAGTGCTAACCTATCAATCGTCTCAGGTAAGGAGTCACTGACACAATTAGGGTTATTACGAAAATTAAGGTGTTGGGTATCCTAGCTTTTCACGGCATTTTTATAAGTTGGGCGTTTGAAGCAGGAGACAGGAGGCAGAATTGCTGAATGTATTTTTTCGATTCTTAGCTTAAATCAGTACAAACACTCAGGTTGGATTCTAGTTAAAGCCTATTATCGAGAAGAAACAGTAATTGTTCGTTCAGTATAAATATGGACTTTTTTGAGGGTTTTGCCTTCCATTTATTATCCCTTAAAACGAATTTTTAAATAATCCTCTTCCATTTTCGCTCCGGACGGTTGCAAGGTTGCTAAGGCTTGGGGTAATACTAGATTACGTCGATGATTGCCGATACGAATATTTAACTCATCAGCCGTTTTATTGAGTTGAACTTGTTCTTTCGGAATCCCCGGTAAATACAATTCCAGACTATAACTATTATTCTCTTGTTGTACCACCCGAATTGTATTTTCTTGATGATAAACTTGAGTGGGATCTTCATCTTTATAAAGGATCTCTTTTAACTTTTCTAAGGCTTCCAGTCCACACATTTCTTCAGAAAATAAAGGTGCCTCTTTAACAGGAAGAGGATGAAAATTATCATAAATTTCCTTTTTATAAGTGGTTTGATTTTCTTTCCACCGTTTAAAAAAGGGATCACCAACGGTATCAGGAATAATGCGATTAGCAACCACTAAATCAGTGGCCACATTGTATAAACTAAGATAAGCATGGGCCCGTAAGGATTCTTTAATCACCATCTTTTCAGGATTCGTCACTAATCTTACCGAAGTTTTTTTATTATCTGTTAACACTTTTTCTAGTTCTTCTATTTGTTCATAAAATTCATAAGGCGCATCCATCACTTCCTTATCAGGCAGAGAAAACCCCGCAATTGGTTTAAAAAGCGGTTCAACCAACGGACGCAAAGCTACTGACATTCCTTGTAGGGGTTTGTAAAAACGCCTCATATACCATCCTCCCACCTCTGGAATACTTAACAGTCGTAACGCCGTTCCCGTCGGTGCAGAATCAATAATTAAAACCTCATAGTCTCCCTCATCGTAATGACGCTTCATACGAACTAAGCCAAAGATTTCATCCATCCCCGGCAAAATCGCTAATTCTTCGGCTTGTACCCCATCGAGTCCCCTAGCTTGCAAAACTTGGGTAATATATCGCTTCACCGCCCCCCAATTTCCTTCTAGTTCAACCAACGCATCGAGTTCTGCACCCCAGAGAGAGGGACGAATTTTGCGGGGTTCATGACTCAATTCGAGATCAAAACTATCCGCCAAGGAGTGAGCCGGATCGGTACTGAGAACAAGTGTTTTATAGCCCAATTCAGCACACCGAAGGCCAGTTGCAGCAGCGACAGAGGTTTTACCGACACCCCCTTTACCTGTCATTAAAATAATACGCATTGGTTTTACTCAGAAAATTTACAATCCTTATTATGGATCGAAATCCTCTCTTTTGACAGAAGGGTAGGGACAAATAGGTTACTTTAAAGAGTCATCACTTGTATTTTTGCCAATTCTTCTCTAAAATTGCGGATAATTCCCCAAGAGTAACCCATAAGGATCATGAAATCTCCCTTGCGATCGCTCTTCACCTCAGTCTCCCATCAATTGAACGGTTCAGTGATCCAAAAAAGCGCAAATAGAGCTTAGAATAATGCAGTGAAATCTTGATGATATAGGCATTTGGGAGTTTATCTCCTAGCAATAACCCTTAGATTTTTTCAAGATTGATCCCTAGATGGGAAACCTAATGCAAGGCAATTCCATCGAATTACTCGAAAATCAATGCCCAAAAAGGAGCTTTGTGAATGAACAAAGGAGATTTAGTGGATAAGGTTGCAGATAGAGCATCTGTACCCAAAAAACAAGCCGATGCCGTGATTACGGCTGTTGTGGAAACCATTATGGATGAAGTCTCAAAAGGCGAAAAAGTGACCCTTGTGGGGTTTGGCTCTTTTGAGCGGCGTGATCGCAAAGCTCGTGAAGGACGCAACCCAAAAACTGGGGAAAAAATGGAAATTCCAGCGACTCAAGTTCCTGCGTTCAGTGCAGGAAAACTATTTAAAGAAAAAGTCGCTCCTCCTAAGTCGTAGTTTTGATCTAATTTCCTTGTCTTCTGTGTCTTTAAGACCTCGTCATGGTGGAAATTTGAACTGGGCAGCCACACTTGCCGGATGCCCTCCTTCTTCCATTATCGATTTTTCTGCTAGTCTTAACCCCCTTGCTCCTCCTAACTGGGTAAAGACAGAGATTCAAGCTAATTTAGAGAGTCTAACCACTTATCCTAATCCTGATTATGGCTCTCTTAGAGTCGCCCTAGCACAATGGCATCAACTGTCACCTGATTGGATTTTGCCCGGCAATGGGGCAGCCGAATTACTGACTTGGGCAGCTTGGGAACTCTCCCAAGTTCCAGTCACTTATTTACTGACCCCTGCGTTTGGCGACTATCAACGGGCGTTAAGAACATTTGGGGCTAAGGTTCAATTCTGTCCTTTGCGTTACTCTCCTGATGACTTAATGTGCCAAGGAGAAGACCTTTTCTCTGAGGCCAAAGATAGGGGAATTATTATTAATAATCCTCATAATCCCACGGGAAAACAATTTAGTGTAGCACAATTATTACAAATCCTTGATCGCTTTGCTTTGGTGGTGGTGGATGAAGCGTTTATGGATTTTCTGCCCCCTGAACAACAATCAAGTTTAATTAAAGAGATTGAACGGTATCCAAATTTAGTGATTTTGCGATCGCTGACTAAGTTCTACAGAATCCCTGGCCTACGATTAGGATATGCGATTTCTCATCCTGATCGCTTAAAAAAATGGCAATCCCTACGAGATCCTTGGTCTGTTAATAGTTTGGCGGCCAAAATTGGCGAAAAAATCCCTCAAGATACGACCTTTCCTCAACAAGTATGGGATTGGCTACTTCCAACTAGAGAGAAATTTTATCAAGGATTTGTCTCATTGCAAGGATTAATTCCTTATCGTAGTGTGGCTAATTTTTTGTTAGTCAAAACTGAGGTTTCTAGTGTTGTTTTGCAAGAAAGACTGTTAAAAGAATCTCAAATTTTGATCCGCGATTGTTTGAGTTTTGCACAATTAGGCGATCGCTTTTTTCGGGTTGCCGTAAGAACCAAAGAAGATAACCAGCGTTTATTAACCGCCTTAGCTAAGATTTTAGTCTCTATTTAAAATAATTAGATATATCTCTTAATCATTTGGAGTGACTGAATTCCCTAAACGATCAAGCTTTAATATTTCTTAAGAACTGCCTCTATCCCTTACGTCATCCTAATTTTTTACATCAGGTAACTAAGGGGAAATCAGAGAAACTATCTTGTCAGACCTTGGCAATTAAAGAAAAATGATGTCTTAGCAATCATTTTCAATTTTTCTTGCTGACAAGCCTATGGTTACTGCTGTTTCTACCCCATCCCCTGACATTCTTCGCCCCGGTATAAAAGCTCCTGTCAAAGAAACCCTTTTAACCCCTCGGTTTTATACCACTGACTTTGATAAACTGGCTACTTTCGTGCTTTCGCTGCAAGAAAAGGAAATGGAAGCAGCCTTAGAAGAATTGCGAACAGATTATAATCGTCACCATTTTATCAGGGATGAAGAATTTGAGCAGTCATGGGAACATATTGATGGAGAAACCCGCAATGCCTTTATTGATTTTCTAGAACGCTCTTGTACCTCAGAATTCTCTGGTTTTCTCCTTTTTAAAGAGTTATCCCGTCGTCTGAAAGGTCGGAGTCCTATTTTAGCAGAAGCGTTTGCCTTACTTGCCCGTGATGAAGCCCGTCATGCTGGTTTTATCAATAAAGCGATGTCTGACTTCGGTTTACGTTTAGATTTGAATTATCTAACGAAAAAGCGGACTTATACCTTTTTCCCGCCTGAATGGGTGATTTATACCGTTTATCTTTCCGAAAAAATCGGTTATTGGCGTTATATTATTATGTATCGCCATTTAGAAAAGAATCCCGACTATCGCATTTATCCCCTTTTCCGTTACTTTGAAAACTGGTGTCAGGACGAAAATCGTCATGGTGACTTCTTTAAAGTCCTATTACGCTCACAGCCTCAATTATGGCAAACTTGGCAGTCTCGTTTATGGTCACGCTTCTTCTTACTCACGGTTTTTGTAACCCACACCTTGACTGTTTTAGAACGGGCTAGTTTTTATGAATCAGTGGGAATGAATGCTAACAAGTATAATGTAGATGTCATTCGCAATACTAATTCCACGGCAGCCCGTGCATTTCCTGAAGTATTAGACACAGAAAATCCTCAATTTTTCCCTCGTCTTGCCGCTTGTTCTCGTGCTAATGAGAAATTAACGGAAATTGCCCAAAATAATCAACCGAAAGTGATTAAATGGTTGCAAAAACTTCCTTGGATGACTCAAATTGTTTGGAATATGTTGTTAATTTTCCTGCAAAAACCCGTTGATGCAGAAGCTTTACGCTGTGAAGTTCATTAAATTAAATGGTATGATATTTCTCGTTATATTTATCATTAAACTTAACGAGAAACTATGGCAAAAGCAACTTGGAACGGTGCTACCTTAGCACAAAGCGATCGCTGTGAAGTCGTGGAGGGAAATTATTATTTTCCGCCCGATACCTTAAACCCAAAATACTTTAAGGAAAGTAGTACCCACACCAGTTGTTTCTGGAAAGGGGAAGCAAGTTATTACACCCTTGAAGTTGAGGGAAAAGAGAATAAAGATGCAGCATGGTATTATCCTAATCCTAAAGAAAAAGCCAATAACATTAAAGGATATGTAGCTTTTTGGAAAGGGGTTACCGTTGAGTCTTAAGTAATCGCTAGAGAAGTTCAAGATAGCGTTTTCATATAATAAGAGAAAGCCCCGATACTGTGTCAGAGTACGGGGTTTCTTTTTTTTCTGAGAAAGTCAATTACACAGTCCCTTCGTGACTGAAATGTTCTCTTAATTTTTCCTCTTGTTCTTTGGTTAAATTTGAGCGAATTAGTTCGGCAGATTCACTGGAAAAAGCATCTTCAACCTTATCTAAGGTAACATTTCCTGTCAGTAAAAACAGGGCAGAAGTCCCTTCTGTAACTTTACTTTTTACCTCTTTAATAAAATCATCATCAATGCCATAATCGGTAAAAGAACCCGACAATGCACCGGCGGCTGCACCAACTGCTAACCCTAAAAAGGGCATAAAAAAGATGAGTCCAAAGAGAAATCCCCAGAATGCCCCATCTAACGCTCCTAATGTGGGTAAATCAAGTGCTTGTTTTGTTTTGGGTTTCTTTTTTCCCATTGGCCAAGAAACCGTTGCAGCATCTTGAATTTCAATAAGATGCTCTTTTTGTAACTGACTTAATTTACTGAGGGCTTGTTGTGCGCCTTCGGGGGTATTAAACTTCCAAACAGTTAAATCTGCCATAGGTCATAAATTAAAATAAGTGGACTTAGAAATTATAGAGAATAAGTTCACTTTGGTAAAGAATTTGTCATTTTAATCACACCTTAATCTTTCTGTTCATAGAGTGGGGCAGGTTTCTGTCGAATCCGTTCTGCGATGGGACGAACTCGTTGCACTACCTCAACCATGTAATCATAACTGGGAACAGAAGAATTAGGTAGATAACCCGTCGAAGCCGCAATATTAGGTGGAGAAGCTTGCAAAACTTGCTTTATTTTTTCTTTTTGTTGAGGAGATAACCGATTAGAGACTAATACCGCCCCACTAGGAACATCATGTTTGCCCGTATAGAGAACCCGAAAACGACCATCAGGAATGGAAGTACGGTAACGATTATATTCTGCCTGAGACATAGCCCCTGCGTCCACCTCTCCATTGGCAATCCATTCGAGGGTTGTTTTGGGAAGGGGAGAGAAGCGGATTTCTGATAATGTTAAGCCATATAAATTAAAAATTGGGAAATAATAGCCAGTTGCTGACCCTTGCTGACTTAAGGCCAAGCTTTTCCCCGATAACTGATTTAGATTTTGTAAGGGGCTGTCTTGAGGCACAATAATGACGGAACGATTAGAGAGTCTTTGTTCTAAGGGAAACATTGCCACATATTTGTTGTCAGAAACCGCGATCGCAACTAACCCGGGGTTAGCAAACACCAGATCCCATGCTTGACGATTAATTTGCTCAACGGCTTTCAATTCGTTATAAGTGGGTTCAACTTCGATGAAACTGTTCATTTCATCGCCCAAGTAGCTTTTAAGGCTTTGATACTGCTCAATTGAACGTTCTCCCTCGCCGTAGCTGATTAAACCAATGGTTAGCCTTCCTGATGTGGGAGCGTTGTTACAGCCCCAAAGTAGGAAAATTGTCAAGGCGATAGCCAAACGTTGCAATAACATCATGGTTCTTTAAATGTTTTTTTAATTTGAATCTATTCGTTTCGTTTTCTTGAAATACACCGATTATACTGGTTTAAGAGGCCATTATTTTCCGTGTATCTAAAAGTAAAGCCATGTTAAAAAATCTTAAGTTAGCCCCCAAACTGAATCTGCTATTGGCGACTATTTTTTTATTGATTATCTTATTAAGTGGTGCAATTTTATCGTATATTTTAGGTCGTAATGCCGAACAAATTATTACCAACCAAGCCCTAATTTTAATTGAAACCATGGGAGCAGTTCGAGACTATACTAGCACCCAGATTAACCCCGAATTGTCTGCTCGCCTAGAAACTGAAGAACAGTTTTTACCCCAAACCGTTCCGGGTTATTCAGCACGAGAAGTCTTTGAAGGATTAAGAACTAGAGAAAACGGTAATTATCAAGATTTTTTCTACAAAGAAGCCACCCTGAATCCGACTAATTTAAGAGATAAAGCTGATTCCTTTGAAACTTCGATTGTTGAAACTTTTAAAAGTAACCCTGATCTCTCGGAAAAAGTTGGTTTTCGGGATCTACCGGGGGGCAAAATCTTTTACATTGCCCGTCCCATTTCTATCTCCAAAGAAAGTTGTTTAAGATGTCATAGTGACCCCAATCTTGCGCCTAAAAGTCAACTGGCTACCTACGGACGCACCAATGGGTTTGGCTGGAAATTGAACGAAATTGTGGGCGCACAAATGATTTCTGTGCCAGCGAGTCGAGTCTTTGCTACTGCACGCCAATTACAATTCTTAGTAATCGGAATCTTAGGGACATTTCTCTTAGTTGCCATGTTGTTGATTAATGGGTTTCTCAAAAAAGCCGTTACAACTCCCTTGAAAAAAATGTCTCAACTAGCGCAAAAAGTTAGCACAGGGGAATTAGATGGAGAATTTACTCATTCAGCTAATGATGAAATTGGTATTTTAGCAGCTTCATTAAATCGGATGAAAGTCAGTCTAGAAATTGCCATGAATATGCTTAAATCTGAAACAGAATAAAATTGACCCCTTCGAGTAATTCATAATTTTGAATTAGAGCGAAGCGACTGACAGAGCAACGGAAATATGATTAAGCTAAACCCATAAAGCGGTCACTAAGAACATAAAGAAAGTAATGAATATTTTCGTTTAATGTTGTCGGAAGGTTTAGCTTGGGGACTTTGTACAACTGAGTTTAAGTGTCTCCCGTTTTGTCTTTGACTCCACGAACAATACGGGATAATTCGCTTTTTTCATCCACCACAATGCGAGACGGTGAACCACTAATAATGCGTTCATAATTGCGGAAAGAGTCTTTAATTGCAGCCCCACCTTGACTGATTGTATATTCTCGAATTCCTTTGTCATGCCATGATCCCCGCATTTTAAACACATTAATTGCCCGTGACATTTCTCCACGAATCTCTACATATTGCAGCATAATAATGGTATCTGTAATCGTAGAAATATGAGACTCGGTAATGGAATGAGCCCCCATGAATTGATCCGTTGTATTGGTAAAAAAGCCCGTTATTTCCTCTTGTTTAGCGTATCCCGTTACCCCGATCACAAATTGACGAAACGCATTATTAGTTACCCCTCTAGCCATGGCCGATAAAGAATCAATCGCAATTCGAGAGGGTTTAAACTCGATAATTTCTGATTTGATCATCTGTAAATGGTCTTCTAACCCGGCTGATTCAGGATAGGAACACAATAATTTTAACAGTCCCTTGCGTTCCATTTCTTCAAAATCAATCCCCCAAGAAGACGCATTACGAGACAGCTGCGCCCGTGATTCTTCGTAAGCGAATAAAATAGCCCGTTCGCCGCGGCGACATCCTTCTTCTAAAAACTTAGAGACTAATAAGGTTTTACCGGTTCCTGTTGCCCCAGTGGCGAGAATAATAGAGTCTTTAAAGAAGCCACCACCACACATTTCATCTAAGGTTTTAACTCCCGAAGAAATGCGAACATTAGAAGATCGTTGAGTCAAGCGCATTGCCCCCAAAGGAAAGATATTAATACCATCATTGGTAATTGTAAAAGGATATTCTCCTTTCATGTGGGTTGTTCCCCTTAATTTAAGGATTTCAGCCGTCCGACGACGACGTTCTCCTTCTAACACATTGCGTAAAATAACCACATTATCTGAGACAAATTCTTCTACCCCAAAACGGGCAATGGGTCCATATTCTTCTATCCTTTCAGTGGTCATGATAGAGGTAACTTTTAGTTGTTTTAAACGGGCAACGAGGCGAAAAATTTCCCGTCTTACCACAGATGCAGCATCATATTGTTGAAAAACTGCTGTCACCGAATCAATGGAAACTAATTTTGCTTGATATTTATTAATCGCATATTGAATACGTTCGATTAAAGCAGATAAATCAAAACTCCCTACCACTTCTTGTCCTTCAGGATCAGGGGATGCGTCTAGAATAAATAGCTTTCCTTCTTCAATTAATTGTTCTAAATCCCAGCCAAAACTATAGGCGTTCTGCATAATATCATAGGGGGATTCTTCAAAAGTAACGAACAATCCGGGATAATCAAAATAGTGAATGCCATGATAAAGAAATTGAACTGCTAACAGTGTTTTCCCCGTTCCTGATGTTCCACTGACAAGAGTAGTTCGACCCACAGGAAGTCCTCCGTGGGTAATTTCATCAAACCCCTCAATCATGGTGCGAATTTTACGCACACCCTTAGTAGAATTATTGCTGTTTTGCTGTCCGTTCGGATTCAAATTAGTCATTGTAAATGTTAAATGCTTATGTTTAAAGATTCAATGTAAAATTTAGGATAGAAATAAACTCCGAACGATTATAACAAAAAATCTTTTATTCTTCTTGATTTCGTTCTCGAATTTCTTCGTATAATAAATCAAGGCCAATTAGGACTTTTTCTCGATCTGAAAGATCCCCGATAATTTTGCGAACGGGGGGGGGAAGAATTTTAGAAAGGGTAGGAGTTGCTAAAATTTTATCTTCTTCTGCTAGTTGAGGGTTTTTGAGAACATCAATAACTTTTAGGGCATAAACACCCTTAAATTCTTGTTCTAGTATGTTCTTTAGCGTTTTTAACGCCCTCACTGAGTTAGGCGTGTTCCCTGCCACATATAGCTTAAGAACGTAGGTTTTTCTAAAATGGTTCATGGGAGGCAACTAACAAGAGTAAGCAAGTCTAGAGATTACATGATAACAGGATTAGGACGGGTCAAATAGCAGTTAACAGTGAACAGTCGAACACTGTTGATGGAATAAGGACTTTGCTGGTTTCAAGCTTGTCCTAGCTATAGCAGCACAGAATAAGGCGTTTGACATTTCTGATCTCCGAAACCCAGTCGCAGCATACTTTTGTATAGCACTATAACCCTTTCTCTGCTATGAAAAAGAGCCAGTTATCCAAAATGACTGACTCTATATAGTTTAGGAATTGGGGGTTAACAATAGACAGGCTTTAAGGATGACTTAAGAGTTATTGTCCGAAAATCCCTGTTTAGCTTCTGTTATTTTTACTTAATGGTTTAATGCTATTGAAGACCTAACCAAGCTAATAAACCTTGTCCCGTGAAATATTCAATCAGAAGGGTTAAAAGAAAGCCTATCATAGCTGCACGACCGTTTAAGCGTTCTGCGTAGTCGTTAAAGCCGAATTTGGGTTCTTCAATCTTGGGGGTTTGGGTAGGTTGGGAATCTGTCATGGTTAAATTGGGTTGTTAAACGTTACATTCTATTACGTCCAAGTATAACAATTTTTGTTGCCCTGTAAAACCAGTTTCTATGGGGTTGGGAATAAAGGGTGCTTCGATAAAAGGCGATCGCTGCTATAGCAGTGAACAGTTAACAGTTAGCAGTGGGAAAATCTTGGTAGAACAAGGACTATAGCTCTACCCATTAAGCTTAGGACGTTTTTTGTTCCCTGTTCCCCGTTCGGTGAAAACACAAAGATAGATTGTCAAACACCTTATTTTGTACTGCTATAGCAGATTTCCTAGATAAAATTAATCACCAAAGCTCATCCTCACGCTTCCTTCACAAAACCTGCCTTGATCTTTTCACAAAAACAAGTATGTCCATCCTCAACCATCCGTTACACAGTGAAATCACTACCCCAATATTAAGTAAATCCTTAATAATTACAGATTAATTTAATATTCTGCCCTGTGGATAAATGCCTAACCCGTCGAGTCTCTCCCGCATCTGCTTTTATCTGCCTTTATCTGTTAAAAATAAGAGATTTATTGACAAATTATGAGGGGGGGGTAGAATAAGTGCGTTTATTCTTTATAAAGAATGAATAATCGGGAAAAACCTGATTAACTGTTCTTATTTGTCATTAAACTTCATTAAAAAAAGAACTATGAACAAAACAACATTGACTGCGCTTACCCTTTTTGGTGTCTCTGCAACCTCTCTTTTAGTCACAAATTCTGCTCAAGCTGCTATTTTTAACCTTACCTATACGGATACGGTTTCATTCAACAATAATGGTGTCGATAACGTCAATTTGGGTGATTCTGCTGTTATTACCTATCAGCTTGACAATGGGGGAACTTCCCTATTAAACCAAACATGGACAGCGAGTGACATTGTGAGTGTCACCTTCGATTTTGGGAATGGATCGCATACCACCACCTTTGACCCCAACGGAGGCGATGGGTTAACTTCTAGTACAGGAAGTTTTGTCACCGATGGTTTAGGACAATTAACGGCTGTTCCTTCAGCGTGGACTGACAACTCTCAAGTCAACGTCATCTCGACTAATTCTGCCCAAACACCTAGCGGATTTGGGATTGATGGTAATAATCCTGTTTATGCTACTAATGGCTTTATTAGCAGTATCTTTTTGACTAATGTATCAGGTACTACCGATCCTGCCAACTGGACAGTTGCACCTGCGGATACCCCTTCTACTCCTGAACCTAGCACTTTGTTAGGCTTATTAGTCATGGGTGGTGCAGGGTTATTAACCAAATGCAAAAAACAAAACTAATCGTTATCAATTTATTTAATGTGTGAGGGGGTATGCTGTTAAGCGATGCCCTTTTTTTGTATTTGAGAGTGTTCAGTAAATGGCAAGCGTCTCTACAACAATATTTAATAAACATTAAAGAATCTTTGTCACAGTATAGTTAAAAAAATCTTCTGCTTGACTAATATATTGTTGAGCTTCTTCTCTGGTAACTGTAAAGATGGTACTATAATCAGCACTGCAACGAGTTTTTTCCGCATTAATCAAATTTCTATGATAGTCTTTAGGAAAATCACTTGTCTTGATAAAATATTTGCCAAACGCTGCAATAACGGCTGAGTGTTTAGAAAACGCTAATCCTTTTCCTTCTAAAAAAGCAGATGCCAAAAAAACATAGTATAGTAAGCTCTTGCATCCGCAAAATTATATAACTTATTATCTGCCAACAATTGAGAAGCTTTTAAGCTTTCTTTAGCTTTATCAATTAAAGATTGTTGTTTAGAAATCATAAGATGATTCCCTCTCGACGAACATTAAATAAAAAGGGAGTTTGTTGAGTCTGAAAACTTTGAGCAGACATAAAATGACGAGAAATTACCACATCATATTCTAGACACAATGCTGCAATAAAAGCACTAGATTTATCAATTTCTTGATAAGGATTAATCGCCGATTCGACAATAACTAGAATATCAATATCCGAATCTTCTTTGGCATCCTCTCTCGCTTGTGAACCATAGAGAATAATGGCTTCTAATTGCTCTTGATAAAGGGACTTAAAATGCCCTTTAAGCCTTTGTAAAATAAGGTCTAGTTGATCATGTTTCATAAGAATATAGTTTCGTAGGTTGGGTTGAGGTACGAAACCCAACACTTAATACTGTTCGGATAACATGATGATAACTGCTCGTTTAACCTAACCGACAACTATCATTAAGTTAAGCAACAACACAGCTAAACAGATTGAATAACGCCTTTAATTGTTGCTTATCCTCATCTTTTAGAGGGATATTAAGATTTTTGATTTCATCTGGGGTTCTTTGTTTAATCGATAAAATTTCAATTCCTACGACTTGATCATGTTCATCATAATCGTAAATGATACCAGAAGTGATCGTCTCTGAGTCAACAATTTTAGACTCCTGAAGACGGATATAAGCCGCATCCG